>JALYWF010000016.1 GCA_030852845.1 Pseudomonadota bacterium | reverse complement strand
ATCCTGGTCACCGGCCCGACCGGCTCGGGCAAAACCACCACGCTCTATGCAGGCCTGGCGCTGCTCAACGACGGCGCCCGCAACATCCTCACCGTCGAGGACCCGGTCGAGTACGCGATCGACGGCGTCGGCCAGACCCAGGTCAACACCAAGGTCGGCATGACCTTCTCCGCCGGCCTGCGCGCGATCCTGCGCCAGGACCCGGACGTGGTGATGGTCGGCGAGATCCGCGACCTGGAGACGGCGCAGATCGCCGTGCAGGCTTCCCTCACCGGCCACCTGGTGCTTTCCACCCTGCACACCAACACCGCCGTGGGCGCCATCACGCGTCTGCGCGACATGGGCATCGAGCCCTTCCTGCTGTCATCCAGCCTCATCGGCGTGGTGGCGCAGCGCCTGGTGCGGGTACTGAATCCGGCCACGCGCGTGCCGGTGGAGCCATCGGATTACGAGCGGCGACTGCTGAACGTGCCAGCCGGTGCTCCCTCACCGACCATCTGGCGCCCGGCACAGGAGACGGGCAATGCCGGCGGCTACCGCGGCCGCATGGGCATCTACGAGCTGGTGCTGGTGGATGACCACCTGCGCACCATGATCCACGATGGCGCCGCCGAGCATGAGATGGAGCGCTACGCCCGCACGCTCACGCCCTCCATCCGTGATGACGGCCGCTCGAAGATCCTGGCCGGCACCACCACGGTCGAGGAAGTGCTGCGCGTGACGCGCGAGGACTGACCCGCTTGGGCGCCTTCGAATACACCGCGCTGGATGCCAGCGGCAAGGAACGCCGCGGCGTGCTGGAGGGCGACACCGCCCGCCACGTGCGCAACCAGCTGCGCGACCAGCGCCTGCTGCCGGTCACCGTCAACGAGGTGCAGGAGAAGGAATCCCGCGCCAACCGCGGTTATTCCTTCAGCTTCGGCACCGGCGTGTCGGCCACCGACCTCTCGCTGCTCACCCGGCAGCTGGCCACGCTGGTGCGCGCCGGCCTGCCGCTGGAAGAAGCGCTGCTCGCCGTCTCGCAGCAGAGCGAGAAACCGCGGGTGCAGCGCATCCTCATCGGCGTGCGCGCCAAGGTGATGGAGGGGCACCCGCTGGCCGCGGGCCTGGGGGAATTCCCGCGCGTGTTCCCGGAGATCTTCCGCGCCACCGTCGCCGCCGGCGAGCAGGCCGGCCACCTCGACGAGGTGCTGGAGCGGCTGGCCGACTACACCGAGAACCGCGAGGTGCTGCGCCAGAAGGTGATAGGGGCGATGCTCTACCCCATCGTGCTCACGGTGCTGTGCTTCGGCATCGTGTCCATCCTGCTGGTGTTCGTGGTGCCCAAAGTCACCGAGGTGTTCGACAGCTACCGCGCGCAGCTGCCGCTGATCACCCGCGTGCTGATCCTGCTCAGCAACATCTTCCGCGAGTGGGGGGTGTGGATCCTGGTGGGCCTGGTGGCCCTGGGATGGCTGGTGTCACGGCAGCTGAAGAAGCCGGCGGTGCGACTGAAGGTGGATCGCTTCCAGTTGAAACTCCCCATCTTCGGCCGGGTGGTGCGCGGTTTCAATACCGCCCGCTTCACCCGCACGCTGAGTATCCTCACCAGCAGCTCGGTGCCCGTGCTGGAGGCGCTGCGCATCGCCGGCTCGGTGATCAACAACCTGCCCATGCGCGAGGCGGTGGCCACGGCCACCCTCAGGGTGCGCGAGGGGGCACCAATCGGCCGCTCGCTGGCGGTGGGAAAACTCTTTCCGCCCATGACCATCCACCTGATTTCCAGCGGCGAGTCG
Source organism: Pseudomonadota bacterium (assembly GCA_030852845.1). Taxonomy (GTDB): domain Bacteria; phylum Pseudomonadota; class Gammaproteobacteria; order Steroidobacterales; family Steroidobacteraceae; genus ZC4RG30. The sequence continues at coordinate 1,115 of JALYWF010000016.1, read as the reverse complement.
AGCGGCGAGCTCGATACCATGCTCGAACGCTCGGCGCAAAGCCAGGAACGTGAGCTGGATGGCCTGCTGACGGCACTGACGGGCCTGCTGGGTCCCCTGCTCATCATCCTGATGGGCGTTTTCGTGATCGGCATCGTATTTGCGATGCTGATGCCCATTTTCCAGATGAACAGCCTGATCCGCTGAGGTATATATTCGCCCCTGACGGTTCGCGATCCACGGTTTTGGTTCTTCTTTCATGAGTGGTCACTTTCATGATCGAGAAGCAGGAAGCGGAAGAATTCGACGAGGCGGACGAAGACGCCCTTGAGGCCGATGGCGCCGAAGAAGAGGTCGACCTCGCGCGGCTGACACGCGACATGGACATCGTGCGCCGGCGCGGCGTGCGGCAGGGAGTCCCGGCGTGGCGCAAGCTCGAGCTGCTCGCCGAGCAGCGGCGCATGGCCGAACTCACCTCCGACTTCGACGACTACGATCTCGAGGAGCCCAAGCGGGCCAGCCCGGCGCGCATGCGCCTGGGCATGTCCTCGCGCTGAAGGCCTCAGTGAAAATCATGGCTGGGCACGTGCAGCGTGCCCAGCAGTGCGCTGCGGTCGATCAGATCGCGGGCCACGACATGCGTCACCCCGCCATCCCCGCGCTGCACGGCGCCACGCACTTCCATCAGCCGTGCGCCCACCAGCGCCGCGTTGCGCCGCTCGGCCAGGCTCTTCCACACCACCACGTTCACATGGCCTGATTCATCTTCCAGGGTCACGAAGGTGACTCCGCGGGAGGTCTGCGGGCGCTGCCGCACGGTGACCAGTCCGGCCACGCGCACCGGGGTGCCATCGGTGGTGCCCTGCAGGTCGCTGGCGGTGAGGATGCGCGCGGCGCTGAGCCGCTCGCGCAGCAGCGCCAGCGGATGGCGGCCCAGCGTGAAACCCAGCGCGCGGTAGTCGGCCAGCAGGTCCTCGGCCTCGGTGGGCGTGCGCAGCAGCGGCGTGGCCGGCTCACGCACCGCATCCGGCGCCGTGGCCAGCGGAGGCAGGTAACCGGCCACCTGCCAGAAGGCCAGGTGCCGGTGGCCTTCCAGTCCGGCCAGCGCGCCGGCGGCGGCCAGTGCCTCCATGTCG
>JALYWF010000010.1 GCA_030852845.1 Pseudomonadota bacterium | reverse complement strand
GTGTCGGTGGCCACGCTGTCGTTCTCGCCGTCATGGATGAGGACGTAGGCGTTGGGGCCGGCGCCCAGCGATCCGTCCTTGTCGCGGATCACGGCCGTCCGGTAGGCCTGGCTGTTGGCATTGTCATTGGCCCACTTCGCGTTGCCCTTCATCGGCGGGAAATACACGGGCTTGGCGTTCTCGAACTTCACCTTCTCGATGGTGTTGTTCGAGCTGACCCCGAAGCTGGTGTACAGCAGGTAGGAAAGCGCGCCGGTCTTGCGGGTGGCGTTGTCCTGGAAATTGCGGAAGGTGGTGTTCACCACGTCATGACGGGCGTCGTAGTACTCGTAGCCACGGATGGGGAAGTCCGGCAGCAGCGGCTTCGGCAGACTGCGGCCAGCCTTCTTCTCCGCATCGGTGCTCGGGTTGCCGATGTTCTCGGTCTCGCCCACGAAGAGCGAATCAAGGACTCGTGAGGTGTACGGGTTTTCCGGCGTGGCGCCACCGCCCAGGCCGGAGGCCTGCGTGTAGCCGATGGCATTGTCGGCCGCCTTGTAGTTGCGGATGGTCCGCACCTCGCCGCGGCCCCAGAAACCGCCGTTGCGGTTCTTGTAGGAGGTCAGGTCCTCGAACACCTGCTCCACGATCCGGCTGCGTGGATCAGCGGGATTCTCGCGCGAGATGTGCATGTTGCCGGTCACGCCGAAGGTGTTGTCCGCGTTGATGTTGCGGTCGAGCATGAACCCGTCGTAGTTGGAGTGGGCGACATTGCCCTTGAACTCCCTGAGCGGCATGTTGCGCGGCCAGGTGTTCTTGCTGATCTCGGTGCCCTCGAACTGGCCGTTCGGGTGCTCCGGCAACGACATCCAGAAGCCGTTCTCATCCGAACCTGCGGCCACGTTGTCGCGGTACACATTGTTCGGGTTGGTGATCCAGAAGCTCGCCACCGTGTTGTCGGAAGGCAGCAGCACGTCCTTGGAGCGCTGTCCGTTCTGCCGGCCGGCCTGCCGGTCCTCGTACGCGTAGGAGACCTCTCCGGACGCGGCCAGGTTGGTCGGGCTGCAGGGCTTGCTGGTGTGGCACTTGGTCTGGATGGCCAGGTTCTTCACGTATTCGTTGCTGTGCTCGATGCCATCCTCGAGGAAGAAGCAATGACCCACGGTGTTGTAGGTCACGTTGTTCTCGATCTTCAGGTAGTTCGTGCCATGCACGGTCACGCAGCGGTTGTACGTGTCGTGGATGGCCGCGTTCCTGATGTACTGGCCCTTCGCGTCGCCCACCAGGTGCCAGTGGATGGGATAGCGCGCCAGGGTCAGGTTCTGGCCCATGCGGTTCAGCTCGACACTGGAAACATGCATGGTGCTGGAAGGCATCGCCATGATGTGGCCGCCGAAGAAGGACTCGGCCGCATCCTCGGAGGCCTGGATCTTGATGTTGCGGGTCAGCAGGCCCACCTCGCCGCGCTCGTCCACGCCGAAGGTGATCTTGCCGAAATGCATGTACTCCAGGGGCTTGTCCAGCGTGATGGCATTGCCGCTGATGGCGGTGATGACGCGACGCTCGGCCTGGCGCGGGTTGTAGTCCGTCGAGGCGAGGACGATCTCGTCGCCCACGCGCCAGCCGGAGGCATCCAGCACCTGGATGCGGTTCACGCCGGCGTTGGCCGTGGCGGCAAGCTTGGTCCAGGTGTGCGTGGTGTTGCCGTGCAGGTTCAGCGTGCCGCCGGAGATCATGATGCCGCGGTCGCCCATGCCGGCCATCACGTCTTCACCCTTCACGTTGTCGGTGAGGGTGATGGTGGCCTTGCGGGTGTGGGGCCTGGCTTCGGTGCCGATCGTGAGCTCGCCGTGCAGCATGATCCATTCGGTGACCAGCTCCAGGTCGGCGTCGCTGGAGAAGGTGAGCTTGCCGTCGATTGAAAGTCCACCGAGCGCCGGCGGACTGACATCGAGCACCACCTGCTTGTCCTTGCTGATGACGACCTTGTCGCCCGCGGCCGGCACCTTGCGGTTGGGCCAGGTGGCCGGGTCGGACCAGCGACTGGTTGCCGGTGATCCGGCGTTCTGCGCCTGCACGGCGGCGAACACACCGCCGAGCAGCACTGCCGGCACCAGCGATGAAAGAGCGAAAATCCGGTATTTCCTGCCCACGACTCCCCCCTGATTCTTGAAAAAGGCCAAGCACCCCGAAGTCGGCGAGGATAGCGCGTATTTCCCACCCTCAGCCACGGTGCCGCCAGGGGAGCAGCCCCGCCCCGCGCCCGGGCCCGGCGGCCGCCGCTATCCGCAAGAATCCGTCGCCCGGTGCATCCACCGCGCTGGCGTGGATCAGCGGCTTTTCAGTTCGCGCAGCTCGCGGTGCATCTCGACATGGCGGCGGAAGACCCCTTCCGAGTAGTACGTCAGCAGGGGCAGCCCGGTGGGGTCGACGCCCGCATCCCTTGCGAATCGCGCGATCAGCTCGTCGCTGCCCGTTACAAGTGCGCCATCGATTTCAGCCGCCGGGAAGCTCGGCTCCTGCCCTGCGGCCTGCATGCGCGCGCGGGTTGCCTGGTGGGTTTCATCGCCGTCGACGAAGACGGTGAAGTCGAAGTTCCCGGCAATGCCGGCCTCGGTGAGGAATATCCTGAGTTTCAGGCAATAGGGACAGGTCTTCTTCAGGTAGATCCTGGTACGCGAACTGGAAGTCATCAGCGTGCACCCCCATGGCTGGCAAACACTGACGTGGCACCATCCCGCGCGACCAGGTGCACATCGTAGGCCTGCGTCTCGCCTGACGCGACTTCCATTCCCGGTGATCCGAGGGGCATTCCCGGCACCGTCAGCCCTTTTGCATCCGGCTTCTCATCGAGCAGCCTCGCGATGTCGGCCGCGGGCACGTGCCCTTCGATGAAATAGCCGCCCACACGCGCAGTGTGGCAGGAGCCCATCCCGGCGGGAACGCCCACACGCTCCTTGATGCCACCCAGGTCAGCAACGTTGCGGACGGTCACCTTGAAGCCGTTCTTTTCCATGTGCTCCACCCAGAGGTGGCAGCAGCCGCAGGTTTCGTTCTTGTGCACGACGACCAGGCGGGGGTCAGCGGCCATGGCGGCGATGTCCCCTGCTTCCTGCGCATCTTCCGGTCGTGAAGTTTGCGCCGCGGCAGAAGCCGCAGGCTCCTGCGCAACGGAAGAATCAGAGCTTGAACATCCCGGCAGGCCGACGGCCATGAGCAGGGAGAAAAACACTGCAGGGGATTTCATCACATGGCTCCTTCGACGGCCGGTCAAGCCTCCGAAGCACCCACCCATCACGGCCGGGGAATCGGGGCCGGATGAAGTTTAACTGACTTTTCCTGCGTTCTTCGCCGCCCGTCGGGCATCTCGGGCCTGCCCCGCCGGAACCCGCTGACATCGCCTCGGCCTGCTTCCCTAGCGCCGGTTTTCGCCAGACCGGGAAAACTGCAGCTGCAGGCCCCGGCATGGGGTCCCAGGAGGAAGCCACAATGAAAACCGGAAACAGGATGCAGGTTGCCGCCATCGCCACGATCGTCGTTGCGCTGACCGGCTGCGATGTGGAGAAGACCAAGGACGGTGACGTCGCTCTGCCCCAGTACGAAGTGAGCAAGACGCGGGAGGGCGACGTCACCCTGCCCGAATACAAGGTCACCACACCCGACGTGACCGTGGACAGGAAGGAAGTTGAAGTCGAGGTGCCCACGGTGGCCACGGAGAAAAGGACCGTTACCGTGCCCGACATCGACGTGACTACCGCCGACGAGAAGAAGGCCGGCCGCTAGCCGCCACGCTGATTCTGACCGCGCCGGCCGTCGCCCCGAACAACGGTGCGGCGGTCGCTGCTGTTTGAAGTAAGCGCGGACCGGGGACCTGACGCACCGTGTGTGCCACACTCCGGCGTGGTGCAGCGCGGTCTGCTTGAAAGCCAGGTGCCTCCATGCCGCTTCCCGTCCATCGTCGCAGATTCCTGCTCGCTACTGCCGCCTCCGGCACAGCGTTGCTGGGCACGCGGGTCCCGAGGGCATTCGGCGCCGGGCAGCCCGGCGACGTCGACCCGGACTTCCATGTGTATCTCGCTTTCGGCCAATCCAACATGGAAGGATTTCCGGGCATCGAGGCGCAGGACAAGGTCGATGTCGATGCGCGGTTCCAGATGCTGGCCGCGGTGGATTTCGCCGGCCTCGGGCGATCCCGGGGCCAGTGGTACCCCGCCATACCTCCGCTGTGCCGCAGTTCCACCGGCCTGTGCCCGCCTGACTACTTCGGGCGCACGCTGGCGTCGCAACTGCCGCAGCGCGTGCGCGTGGGTGTGGTCAACGTGGCGGTGGCCGGCTGCAAGATCGAGCTGTTCGACCGCGATACGTACGAAGCCTATGCGGCCACGGCTGCACCGTGGATGAAAACCATCATCGCAGGCTACGGCGGCAACCCCTATCAGCACCTGGTCGACATGGCACGCGTGGCAATGCAAAGGGGTGTCATCAAGGGCATCCTGCTCCACCAGGGCGAGTCGAACACCAATGACACCGACTGGCCGGAAAAGGTGGCGAAGATCTACCGCAACCTGCTGTCCGACCTGAAACTGGACGCGTCCGGCGTGCCTTTGCTGGCAGGGGAAACCGTCAACGCCGACCAGCAGGGCGCGGCCGCCAGCGTCAATGAAATCATCGCGCAGCTGCCGAAGGTCTTGCCTGCGGCACAGGTGATTTCATCCAGGGGGTGCGAAAGCCGCCCGGATCGCCTGCACTTCACGCCAGCGGGCTATCGTGAGCTGGGCAGGCGCTATGCCGAGGCCAGGCTCGCCCTGGCGTGATCGGCGGCGGTTTCAGGGCACCGATTGACCCGCACAGTGCGTGGCACCATCGAGCTCGCCCTGCTCCAGCAGGGCCAGGTTGATCTGCGGCAACGAGTCGCCCGGTGCCCGGCGTGAGGCTTCAGCGAATGCATCTGCAGCGGCCTGCGGCCGGCACTCTGCCGCCAGCGCCATGCCCAGGTTGTTCCATGCTCGCGCATTGTGTGGCGCCTTGGCCGTCACGTCCTGCCAGAAGCCGATCTCTGTCTGGTACACGCGGTTGCGCGTCCAGGTTCCTGCGGCCAGCACGATGGCGAGCAGCAGCGTCGCAATCCATGCGCGCGCACGCAGCTGCAGGAGCAGGTGGGCAACGCACCACGCCGGGCCCACCAGCGCAAGGTACAGCTGGCGATCGTTGGCCACGTCCAGCCGCGCCAGCAGCGAGTTGGTCGGCGCCAGCCACAGGAAGAACCAAAGGATGCCGAAACCCAGTGCCGGTACGCGGCGCAGGGAAAGCACGCCGGCAGCCAGCACTGCGAGCAATGCACCGGCCTGCAGTGCCATGCGGGTCGTGAAGGTGGAAACCGGCACAAGCATGGGATCGGCATTCAGCAGGTCCCAACGCAGCAACTGGCCCGCCAGCCAGCCCACGCCTTGCGTCTGCGCGAGCAGGTTCTGCAGCGGTCCGCGGGTTTCAAGGCTGGTGCGCAGCAGGTAGTCGTACGGCAGCCACGGCCACAGCAGGGCCAGCAACGCGCATGACAGCAGGAGAAGTGCGGCCGGGAACAGCAGGTCGCGACGTGTGATGCTGCGCTCCGCAGCCAGGCACAGCACCATGGCCAGCGGCAGCACCAACGCCGTTTCCTTGCCGGCCAGCGCTGCCACGTAACACAGCGCGGCCAGCGGCCACCACAGCCAGGCCTGCTGCTGCCGGCCTCGCAGCCATGCGAGCAGCCCCAGCAGGCTGAAGAACGCGGCAATGAGGTTCGATCGCGCCGCGATGTAGGTGACCGATTCGGTCTGCACCGGATGCAACGCGAATACCAGCGCGGTCACTGCAGCAATCATGCTGGCGCCGCCGACGTCGGCAGTGCGCAGGCGGCGCGACAGGTTTTGTACCAGCACGAACACCAGCCCGGTATTGCAGGCGTGCAGCGCGATGTTGAAGGCGCGGAATGACTCCACGTGCGCATCGAGTGAGTGGTTCAGTGCATACGTGAGCTTCGCCAGTGCGCGCATGCCTGGCATCGATTGCCACCAGGCGCTGAGTGAAGCCACCCGTGGGTCGCCGAGCACCACCTGCCAGTCATCGAACTGGAAGCTTGCGGAGAGTGCCGGCAGGTACACAGCCACCACAAGCGATGCCGCCAGCCAGGGCAACCAGCGCAATGAACGCATCAGTCGAGCCGTGGCCGGCCGGTGGCGAGTCCCAATGCGCGCGCGATCATTCCCGTGGCTTCCCACCAGCGGTCTTTTGCACCCAGCAGCACCAGCACGACGGTGTGCCCGTCGCCGGACGCCAGCGCGATCACGCAATTGCCGGCCTGGCTGGTGAAACCGCTCTTGAGCCCGGACACCTGCGGGTCCCGCCCGATCAGCGCATTGCTGTTGTGGAAGCGCAGGCGCCGGCCGGCGCGCGTCTGCAGGTCCCCGGACGCCGCCCCGGCGCGCTGCAGTATCCGCGGCTCGGCGCGCGCGGCCTCCGCCAGGAGCAGCAGATCGGAGACCGTGGTGTATTGGCCCGGCGCGTCCAGTCCGCAGGGATGCACAAAATGTGAGTTGCGCATGCCCAGTGCCGCCGCGTGCCGGTTCATGCGTGCGGCGAAGGCGGGCATCGTCCCCGCGACATGTTCCACCAGCGCAAGACAGGCATCGTTGCCCGAGCGCACCAGCATCCCGGTCAGCAGGTCGATGGCGCGCAGCACTTCGCCGTGGCGCAGGCCGATGCGCGAGCCTTCGATGCCGGCAGCCGCGGCACTCACGGTGACATCGTCCTCGGAGTGCCACTCCGGGGATTCGAGCAGCACCAGCGCTGCGAGCAACTTGGCAAGCGAAGCAGGCTGGCGGCGCAGGTCAGGCGCGGACGCCCAAGTGAGTCGACCATCGATGGTCACCGCGTAGGCCGCGGCGATGCCGGGATAGGGATTGGTAACCGCTGGCGGTGCACCGGCGTGCAGCACCAGCGGCAGTGCGGCGATCACCGCCAGGATCGCCGCACGCATCAGGGAGGTTTCAGCCGCCGAAGATGCCGCGCAGGGCCTTCTTGCCCTTGTCCACGGCATCCTTGGCCTTGTCCTTGGCACTGGCCTTGGCCTCTTCCTCGGGGTTGGCCGGAGCGGACGCGGAGCCGGAGGCGCCGCTGCTGCCGCCTGCGCCGCCGACGGCAGCCATGGCGCCAGAGGAACCACTGGTGGCACCCACGCAGATGCCACGGGCCTTGTCCTCGCGCTCCTTCGAGCAGCCGGCGGCCTCGAGCACCCCGGAACGGTCATCGCGCGCCAGCATGGCGCCGTAACGGCTGCAAAGCCCCAAGTACTGCTTGTCCGCGGCGTTGGTAAAGCTGCGGCCCGAGCATTCCTTTTTTGCCAACGCCTGCAGTTCGGAGTACCGGTCGGCAGCGTCGTAGTACAGCACGAAGCCCCACTGTCCATCCTTGCGGGCGGTTGCCGCGACCTGTTTCTGCAGCTTCACGATGCCGGCATCGGAGGAATCGAGCTTGCACGCCTTCAGCGACTCGGTGAGCGGCTTGCTGCGCATGCGCACCGAAGGATCGTCACTGTCCAGCTTGATGTTCAGGCGGCCCTGGTTCCACTGCTCATGGTCGAGGCTGGCGTAACCGGCAGGCGTCTGCACAGCGGAACAGAACTTCTGGAATCCCGCGTGGGTGGTGCAGTCCTGCACGCCGGAACCATCGGGAGTCGGATATTTCGTGACCATGGCGATCGCCTGGCCGTAGAGGTTTTCCGATCCCACCTGCTCGATGGCGCGCTGGCAGAAATCGATCTGCGGCTGCGCTGCGGCCACCGGCGGCTTGTAATTGGAGTAATCGGTGGCCTCGCAGGCCTGGCCGACCTTGGTGTACTCGTAGTCCATCTTCATCGAACCATCGGCAGTCTTCGCAGTCATGGAACCGCGCGTGGAATTCGGCCCCAGCTGCTCCATCTCGACATGGCCTTCCATTGCATCCTTGCCGGTGCACTTCATGTCGGCGGAGAACTTGTTGCCCGACTGCTTGTAGTTGGAAACGGAGCAATTGCCGTTGTCCTGGCCCTGCTTAAGCATGGCCTCCTGGGTGTTGCCCACGGGCAGGCACATTTCCGTCGTGCGGGCGGGCATGGTGAAACCTTCCGCCTGCATCGACATCTTCATGCGCCACTTCTCGCCGGCAACCTTCTGCTGGGCCAGTGCGGCAGCGCCGGCCAACACGCAGGCGAGCGTGGCCAGCAGTACGACCTTCCCCGGTTTCATGATGAATTCCTATTGAAGTGTGACTGGCGCGATTGTACAGGTGGCCCGTCTGCTTGGCAGCGCCGCAGTGGCCGCGCTGGATCGGAAGGAAACCGAACGACTGTGAGCGGGGCTCCCCAACCTTCGCTGGATCCTCCACATCGAGGCGGCCGATGCGCTGCAGGGTGTAGGTCAGGAAGGCGCGAAGGCCCTTGCGGGCCGAAGTCAGTATCGACAGCTTCCCATAACCATTCGATGTGCGCTTGATGCGCTTGGCGTGTCGGCGTACGCTGCCGCACGCCAACGCGTTGACCACCGAAGAATACGTGTGGTTCATCGCCACAACAGGTGTGCCAACGAATTTTGGGGAGGCGCATTTAACCAGTGGTACGGTCTTGCAACCGATTACAACATTATGACCAACCAACCTAACTTCGATGTAGTCACGATAGCCGCTGCCGAATATTGCTTGGCGCAGTGGATCTATTGGGGCGGCGGTCCCTAGTAGTTTGTCTGGGTGAATCTGATGAAACGTGGAAAAGCGGTATTGCTGGTAATAGGGGCGGCGGCGAGTTTCCTTGCCGCTTTCCTGCTTCTTCAGTTGAAGCAGAATCCAGAGTTTCAAGACGCCCAAGCGGATTCGCCGACGCCTCTACGCCGCGCTTCAGTCGAAAACGAAATGGCGCAGATCGCGGAGAAGGACCTGCAAATTGACGGGCTCAAGGCAGAGGTAGGGGCCCTCCGGGCGAATTTGGAAGCCGGGAAAAAGGGGGCGCCGGATCAGCAATCGCTTCAGGGTTCGCAGGCGCGGCTGATGGAAGCGAGCGAAAAGCTGAGAGACTTCCAGACCAGCCGCCTTCTGGCAGCGGGGTTCTCGCCAGAGAGAATCAGCTTCATCGAGAAGCGTTCAGCGGAATTGCAGGCACAGCGGCAACGTGCGCAGCGAGACGCTCGGACTAGTGGGCCAGGTGAAGATCCAGACATGGCCGCTGCGTACTCCTACGACAAGGACCTCGACCTAAGATATGAGATCGGTGACGACGAGTATGAAAAGTATCGAAGCGCGCTGGGCCGCCCAACCGGGATCCGCATACGCGAAGTCCCACCGGGGTCTTCCTTGGAGCATTCTGGATTGAGACCGGGTGACGAGATCGTGAGGTATGAAGGTAAACGCGTATTCAACATTGGCGAGTTGAACTCGCTAGCGTCTAAGAGTGCTTCAGGCGAATTTGTAACTGTGGAAGTGCGTAGCGACGGCCAGGTTCGGCAAGTGTTGCTTCCTCGCCAACGGCTAAACATTCCCGCGCCATATGTAGCACCATCAATGTCGACGTTTCCCAGCTTTCAGTAGCGCTGCAGGGGATTGTCCAGCAGTTGCCCTAGCGACTCCCGCTGGCCTTCATCTGCAGAGGCCGATAAGACAGTCAAACGGCCGTCAAGATGAAATCAGCGGCATGGGTCGGTGGCCACCGGCGGGCGGCTGACGCAACGGCGAAGGCGTTCGAGCTTCGGGCGCTTCGCCATCCCCCGTGAGCGAGGCGTGCTCGATGTCGCGTTCGACCAGCCCCCGCGCATCCAGCACACGGCTGATGCGGAAAGCAATGTGCTCGAACAGCTTTGCAAAAATGGCGGAGCGGACGGGACTCGAACCCGCGACCCCCGGCGTGACAGGCCGGTATTCTAACCAGCTGAACTACCGCTCCGTTCTGGGCCTGACCGGACTGGTGGGTGCTGAGGGGATCGAACCCCCGACATTCGCCTTGTAAGGGCGACGCTCTACCAGCTGAGCTAAGCACCCTTTTGGGCCTTCGCGCCGCATCAGTCCGTCATCGCGGGGATGGCAGTTCAGGGCCGCCCTCGCGAGGGCGCGTAGTCTAGATGACTTCGCGCCCGGGCGCACCAGTTTCAGGCCAATGGAACACTCAGTGCGCGCGCTGCGTCCGGGGACCGCGCCGGCCCCGCACCCGCTTGCCGGCCGCGGGATCGGCGCCCTTGCCGCCCTTGCCGGTGGCTGCCGCTGGCAGCGGCACAGGCTGGCGCACCAGCGCGTGTTCCAGCACCTGGTCCACCCACTTGACCGGCCGGATGTCGAGCTTGCCCTTGATGTTGTCGGGAATCTCGACCAGGTCCTTCTCGTTGTCCACCGGGATCAGCACGATCTTCACCCCGCCGCGCGAGGCAGCCAGCAGCTTTTCCTTCAGGCCGCCGATGGGCAGTACCTCGCCGCGCAGCGTGATCTCGCCGGTCATGGCCACATCGGAGCGCACGGGGATCTTCGTGAGCGCGGACACCATGGCGGTGCAGATGCCGATGCCGGCGGAAGGACCGTCCTTGGGCGTGGCGCCCTCGGGCAGGTGCACGTGGAAGTCGATGGTGGAATAGAAATCCTTGTCGAGGCCCAGCACATCGCTGCGGCTGCGCACCACCGTCATGGCGGCCTGGATGGATTCCTTCATCACATCGCCCAGCTTGCCGGTGAACAGTGGCCGGCCCTTGCCGGGCAGCACCGCCGCCTCGATCGAGAGCAGCTCGCCACCCACTTCAGTCCACGCGAGGCCCGTGACATGGCCCACGCGGTCGGTCTCTTCCGCCTCGCCGTAGCGGAAGCGACGCACGCCCAGGAACTTGTCGAGGTTCTTCGGCGTGACGGCGACCGAGCCGTTCTTCTTCTTCTCGATCAGCAGGCTCTTCACCGCCTTGCGCGCGATCTTGGCCACCTCGCGCTCCAGGTTGCGCACTCCGGCCTCGCGCGTGTAGTAGCGCACGATGTCGAGCAACGCCTCGTCGGCCACCTTCAGTTCGCCCGGCTTCAGGCCATTGGCCTTGATCTGCTTGGGCAGCAGGTAACGCCTGGCAATGTTGAGCTTTTCATCCTCGGTGTAGCCGGGCAGCCGGATGACCTCCATGCGGTCAAGCAGCGGCGCGGGGATGTTCATGCTGTTGGCAGTGCAGATGAACATCACCTCCGACAGGTCGAAATCCACCTCGAGGTAATGGTCGCTGAAGGTCGTGTTCTGTTCGGGGTCGAGCACCTCGAGCAGCGCCGATGAGGGATCGCCGCGGAAGTCCATCGCCATCTTGTCGACCTCGTCGAGCAGGAACAGCGGATTGCGCATGCCGGTCTTGGCCATGTTCTGGATGACCTTGCCGGGCATGGAGCCGATGTAGGTGCGGCGGTGGCCACGGATCTCGGCCTCGTCTCGCACGCCGCCGAGGGACATGCGCACGAACTTGCGGTTGGTGGCGCGCGCGATGGACTGGCCGAGAGAGGTCTTGCCCACGCCCGGCGGGCCCACGAGGCACAGGATGGGTCCCTTGATCTTCTCCACCCGCTGCAGCACGGCCAGGTACTCGACGATGCGTTCCTTCACCTTGTCGAGGCCGTAGTGGTCCTGGTCCAGCACCTTCTGTGCGTGGGCGATGTCCTTCAGCACCCGTGAGCGCTTCTTCCAGGGCACCTTCACCAGCCAGTCGATGTAGTTGCGCACCACGGTGGCCTCGGCCGACATGGGCGACATCATCTTCAGCTTGTTGAGCTCGGTGGTGGCCTTTTCGCGTGCCTCCTTGGGCATGCCGGCCTTGCCGATCTTCTGCTCCAGCTCCTGGATCTCGTTGCCGCCATCCTCCATCTCGCCGAGCTCTTTCTGGATGGCCTTCATCTGCTCGTTGAGGTAGTACTCGCGCTGGGATTTCTCCATCTGCGACTTCACGCGGCCGCGGATGCGCTTCTCGATCTGCAGCACGTCCATCTCGCCCTCGATGGCGACCAGCACGTGTTCGAGGCGCTTGCGCACGTCGAGGATCTCCAGCACCTGCTGCTTTTCGGGCAGCTTCAGTGTCATCTGCGCGGCCACGGCATCGGCCAGTCGGCCGGGCTGCTCGATGCCGGCCAGCGCGGTGAGCATCTCCGGCGGCACCTTCTTGTTGAGCTTCACGTACTGTTCGAACTGGGAGATGACCGAACGCGTGAGCACGTCCATCTCCTTCTCGTCGTACTGCTCCTGGTCCTGCTCCACGGCCACGGTGGCCGTGTAGTAGTCGCCGCCGAAAAGCTCCACGATGCGCGCACGCTCCACACCCTCGACCAGCACCTTCACGGTGCCGTCGGGCAGCTTCACCAGCTGCAGGATGGTGGCGATGGTGCCGAAGCGGAACATGTCGTCCGGACCCGGATCGTCGATGTCAGGCTGCTTCTGCGCCACCACCAGGATGCGACGCGGATCGGCGCGCATGGCCGCATCGAGCGCCTGAATGGATTTCTCGCGGCCCACGAACAGCGGGCTCACCATGTGCGGGTACAGCACCACATCCCGCAACGGCATGACCGGCAGGGTCTGGGCGGGAGTCAGTGCGGGGGCATCGGAGGATTCGGTCACGGTGTGCTCCAGCGGGCCGGGGGAATGGCCACGTGTACAGTCTAGCGGTAGATGGGGATGGAGGTTCCCCGAATCAAGTCAGGGTCAGGGCAGTGATTGCGTATCACGCATGGCCATTGTGGCGCGAACGTCCGCGGCCTGCAGTACAACGGCCATCGAAACCCGCGGTGCGAGCTGCGGCGCTGCCAGGCTCCACTGCCGGGCGTCATCACATAGTCCGGATGGACGCAGCAGGCAGGCGGCCGCGCCACTGTCGATGCTGACATCGAAGCTGTCGAGCGGCAGGCCCAGGCCACGACCGACGGCCTTGATATAGGCCTCCTTGCGCGTCCAGCAGTTGAAGAAGCCTTCGGTACGCAGCGCCGGCGGCAGCGCCTCATAGGCGGCAATCTCCGACGGCGAAAAATAGCGCCTCACCAGCGCCGCTTCATCGCTCGTGGGACGCCAGACTTCCACATCCACCCCGATCTCGCGGCCATGCGCCCAGCCGATGAGTCCATATGCCCCGGAATGCGAAAGGTTGAAATGCAGCTCGCTGCGCGCGGCGGTGCCGGCAAGCAGCGGCTTGCCATGCTCGCCGGCCGAGAACTGGATCCGTGATGGCGCGATGTCGAGCAGCGGCGCCAGCAACTGCCGCAGTCGCGCGTGGGCGACGACGAACCGGGCCCCATGCTCGGGCGAATGGAAACGCGCCGCGCGGGCCCGCTCTTCCGGCGAGAGCACATCCGCCAGTGCGGCGCGCTCGTCACCGGATACATCAAGTGTGAAACAGCACAGCGCGCCGCAGTCAGGCGCGCCCTCTTCCGCCGCGAGCTGCCACCAGGTGGCAGCCGGCGGTGCGTCGGTCAGCGACCGAACCCCGAGGCGCGGCGCGGTTCTTCCGGCGCCTTGTCGTTCTCGCTCTTGTAGACCACGTAGGGCGGCGAGTGGCCCAGCACCACGCTCTCGTCAACCACGACCTTGCTGACGTTCTTCAACGATGGCAGCTGGTACATGGTGTCGAGCAGGATGGTCTCCATGATGGTGCGCAGGCCGCGAGCGCCGGTCTTGCGCTCCATGGCCCTGCGCGCGATGGCGGCCAGGCCATCTTCGCGGAACTCCAGTTCGGCGCCATCCATCTCGAACAGGCGGCGGTACTGCTTGGAGAGCGCATTCTTCGGATCCTTGAGGATCGACACCAGCGCCTTCTCGTCGAGTTCCTCGAGCGTCGCAACCACCGGCAGGCGGCCCACGAACTCGGGAATGAGCCCGTACTTCACCAGGTCTTCGGGCTCCACGTCATGGAACACGTCGGTGCCGTGCGGCCGGTCATTGACGCTGCGCACCTCGGAGGTGAAGCCGATGCCGCCCTTCTGCGTGCGGTTCTGCACCACCTTGTCGAGGCCGGCAAAGGCACCGCCCACGATGAACAGGATGTTGGAGGTGTCGACCTGCAGGAACTCCTGCTGCGGATGCTTGCGGCCGCCCTGCGGCGGCACCGAGGCCATGGTGCCCTCGATGAGCTTCAGCAGTGCCTGCTGCACGCCCTCGCCCGACACGTCGCGCGTGATGGAGGGGTTGTCGCTCTTGCGGCTGATCTTGTCGATCTCGTCGATGTAGACGATGCCGGTCTGCGCCTTCTCGACGTCGTAGTCGCACTTCTGCAGCAGCTTCTGGATGATGTTCTCGACGTCTTCACCCACGTAGCCGGCCTCGGTGAGCGTGGTGGCATCGGCGATGGTGAAGGGAACATTCAGCAGGCGCGCCAGCGTCTCGGCCAGCAGCGTCTTGCCCGAGCCGGTGGGCCCGATCAGCAGGATGTTGCTCTTGGCGATCTCGACGTCATCGCGGCTCTTGGTGCCGCGGGTCTGCAGGCGCTTGTAGTGGTTGTACACCGCCACGGCCAGGGTCTTCTTGGCGCGCTCCTGCCCGATGACGTATTCATCGAGCACCGACTTGATCTCGGCGGGCTTGGGCAGCTTCTCGCGGGCGCGATCGGCCTTGTCTTCAAGCTCCTCGCGGATGATGTCGTTGCACAGCTCCACGCATTCGTCGCAGACGAACACGGAGGGGCCGGCGATGAGCTTGCGGACTTCGTGCTGGCTCTTGCCACAGAAAGAGCAGTACAGCAGCTTGCCATCGTCGCCGGCAGTCGTACGTCCGCGGGTGTCGTCGCTCATCGGTCTGGAAACCTCGCAATGCGGTCGGCCACGGTGGGCCCACGATCGTTATAGCATGGGCCTGCGGTGGCGCGCAAAGCGCCATTGCCCAGCCAACCCTTTGTATTCAAAAGGAAATCGGGCTTTTAGGGGATTGCCCTAGCGCCCCGGTGGTACAGCCAGCTCATTGCGGCTCGCCAGCACCCTGTCGATCAGACCATAGGAGACTGCATCTTCCGCGCGCATGAAGTTGTCGCGGTCGGTGTCGTGCTTGATCTTTTCCACCGGCTGGCCGGTGTGCTTGGCCAGGATGTGGTTGAGCCGGTCGCGGGTATAGAGGATTTCGCGGGCATGGATTTCCATGTCGGCGGCCTGCCCCTGCATGCCGCCCAGCGGCTGGTGGATCATGATGCGCGAGTCGGGCAGCGAAAAACGCTTGCCGGCCGCGCCACCAGCCAGCAGCACGGCGCCCATGCTGGCGGCCTGCCCGATGCAGATGGTGGATACGTCGGGCTTGATGTACTGCATGGTGTCGTAGATCGCCAGGCCCGCGGTGACATGCCCGCCCGGCGAGTTGATGTACAGCGCGATGTCCTTGTCCGGGTTCTCGGACTCCAGGAACAGCAGCTGGGCCACGATCACGTTGGCCATGTAGTCCTCGACCGGACCGACCGCGAACACCACGCGGTCTTTCAGCAGCCGGGAATAGATGTCGTAGGCGCGTTCGCCGCGGGAGGTCTGCTCGACCACCATCGGCACGAGATTCAGGGCACGTTCGTTCATGCCCCCTATCTTACTCCGGCTGGCGGAAACCGGTCAGGTCCGCAAAGCTGGTGGGGCTGTCGGTCACCCTGGCCCGGCCAACCACCCACTCCACCGCCAGCTCTTCCATGACGGAAGTCTCGATCTGGCGCATCACATCCTGGTTCTGCAGGTAGGAGCGGCGCACCTCGGCGGCATTGGGGTACTGGGCGGCCAGTTCCTCGAGCTTGGCCAGCACGCGGCCCCGGTCCACCTGGATGTTCTCGCGGCGGATCAGCTCGCCGATCAGCAGGCCCAGCTTCACGCGGCGCTCCGCGGGCTCCACGAAGGGCTCCCGGGGGGGCATCTGCGTGGCGTCCTGCCGGCCCATGCGCTGCAACAGGTCATATTGCAGCTGCTGGATCTGCTCCTCGACCATGTTGCGGGGCAGTTCGACGTTGTTTTCACGTGCGAGGACATCGAACACCTGGTCGCGCAGCTTCTTGCGCACGGCCTCGCCGGCTTCGCGCTCCATGCTGCCCCGTACCTCGGTGCGCAGGGCGTCGACGCCGCCGTCGCTGAGGCCAAAGGCGCGGGCGAACTGGTCATCGACGGGCGGCAGCACCTGCTCTTCGACCGCGGTGACGGCCAGGTCGAACTCGGCCTGCTTGCCGGCCAGTTCCTTTGCGCCGTAGTCGTCCGGGAATTTCACCGGTGCGGTCTTCGACTCGCCCTTGCGCATGCCCACCAGCGCATTCTCGAAATCGGCAATGGCCCGGCCGGCGCCGATGACCACGGCCATGTTGGTGCCCTTGCCGCCCTCGAACTCAGTGCCGTCGAGACGGCCGGTGAAATCAACCAGCACGCGGTCACCCTTCCGGGCGGCGCGATCCACCGGCGTGAAGGTGGCGCGCTGGCGGCGCATGCTTTCGATCATGGCGTCGACATCGGCTTCGGAAATGCTGAAGGTGGGACGGTCGATGGCAAGGCTGGCCACATCCTTGACCGTGACCTCCGGCATCACTTCAACGATGGCGGCAAATTTCAGGTCTTCGGCGGGGTCCACCTGCATCGGCTCGATGCGCGGGCTGCCGGCCGGACGCAGCTTCTCTTTCGAGACCGCCTCACTGTAGCCCTGGCGGATCAGCTCCGAGATCGCATCGCCCTGCACCTGGCTGCCGTACTGCTGCTTGATGACATTGATGGGCACCTTGCCCGGACGGAAGCCCTTCACCTTGGCGGTGCGCGACAGCTCGCGCAGGCGGCGATCGACCTCACCCGTGACGCGCGTGCGCGGAACCTCGACCTCGATGCGACGCTCAAGCCCCTGGGTGGTCTGTACGGTGAACTGCATGGCCTTCTCGTGGATTTCTGCGAATGCTAAAGGGTGGTGCGAAAGGAGAGACTCGAACTCTCACGGGTTGCCCCGCTGGAACCTAAATCCAGTGCGTCTACCAGTTCCGCCACTTTCGCACCGGAGAGGGAAATGGTGGGCCGTGTAGGATTTGAACCTACGACCAATTGATTAAGAGTCAACTGCTCTACCAACTGAGCTAACGGCCCCGAAAATTGGGGTGGACGACGGGACTCGAACCCGCGACAGCCGGAATCACAATCCGGGACTCTACCAGCTGAGCTACGTCCACCATCGTTCACATCAGCAACCAGTCTGGCGCGCCCGGCAGGAGTCGAACCTGCGACCACCGGCTTAGAAGGCCGGTGCTCTATCCAACTGAGCTACGGGCGCCCTTGTGGGGTGCCCATGGTAGTCAAAAGCGGTGCGACTTGGGCCACGCATGGCTGGTCACTGTCCCTGCCGCTGGCAGTCCTTGCGGAACCGGCCGGTGGCGGGGGGCGGGAGTATATACGAACATGGGTCCGGTGGAACTGCCGGCGCGCATTTCTACGGCGCCGCAGGAATGGATCGCCGCCCCTTCGTTCAAAGTGGTCGGGGCGAGAGGATTTGAACCTCCGACCCTCTGGTCCCAAACCAGATGCGCTACCAGACTGCGCCACGCCCCGACAGCGCGATGATACCCTACCGCCCCTTTTTTATTCGGCACTCGGAGCGGAGCGGACAAATGACGGCACGGCTGATCGATGGCAAGGCGATCGCGCAGGCGCTGCGCGAGCAGATCAGGACGCGGGTCACGGCGCTGCAGGCAGCCGGGCGGCGGGTGCCGGGCCTGGCCGTGGTGATCGTGGGTGAGGACCCGGCCTCGCAGATCTACGTGCGCAACAAGCACCAGGCCACCGAGGGCGCCGGCATGCTCTCCGTCATGAAGGTGCTGCCGGCCACGGCGACGCAGGATCAGGTACTGGCCGTGGTGCGCGAGCTCAACGACGACCCGAAGGTGGATGGCATCCTGGTGCAGCTGCCGGTACCAAAGCAGATCGACAGCAAGGCGGTGATCGACGCCATTGCCGTGGAAAAGGACGTCGACGGGTTCAATCCGGAGAACCTGGGATTGCTGGCGCAGCGCACGCCGCGCCTGCGTCCCTGCACGCCCTATGGCTGCATGAAGATGCTGGAGCATTCCGGCATCGACCCGAAGGGCATGGATGCGGTGATTCTGGGCCAGTCGAACATCGTCGGCCGCCCGGCCGCGCTGGAACTGCTGATGCGCGGTGCCACCGTGACCATCTGCCACAGCCAGACGAAGGACCTCGTCGGCCACGTGAAGCGCGCCGACCTCATCGTCGCCGGCATCGGCAAGCCGGAGTTCGTGAAGGGCGAGTGGATCAAGCCCGGCGCAGTGGTGCTGGACGTGGGCATCAACCGCCTGCCCTCGGGCAAGGTGGTGGGCGACGTGGAATTCGAAACCGCGAAGCAGAAGGCCTCGTGGATCACGCCGGTACCGGGCGGCGTGGGGCCGATGACCATCGCGATGCTGATCCAGAACACGCTGGAGGCGTATCAGTTCCGCGAGGGGCTGGCTTCCACCGGTGGCGGTGCGCCCGAGCAGCCACTGACTCCGCCGCCGCGGCAGTAAGCCGCGCGGCTACTGGCAGTCTGGCCGGGATCGCTCCCGGTCAGTTCACCATGTTCGTGCCGGTGGGACCGTTGCCGGCTTCCTGGTAGACCACTTCGCCGTCGCGCGCCCACAGGGTGTGCACCTGCCCTGCCGGTGCAACATAAACTCCGCCCTCTGGCACGGCCACGAAGTCAGCATCCGCCGGCTTCGCGCCAAACGCCACGTACAGCGTGCCGGTGAGGATGGTGGAGTAGCGCGTGTCCGGATGCGTGTGCGCCGGAATGCGTGCGCCTTTCGCCAGAACCACGCGCTGCACGTACATGCCCGGCTCGCGCTCGGAGCCCAGGATCCAGGTTCCCTTCAGTCCAGGGATGGTCGGTGGCGAAGTCCAGCGCAGTGAGTCCGGCAGGATGGGCTTCACGGCGGGAACCTGCGCCAGTGCCAGCATGGCAACGGGCAGCAGCGCGGCGGCGAGAAGATGCTTTCTGGACATGGCGCGACAATAGCCGCGCATCGCCCCACCTGCAAACCTCCACCGGGCTTGCGCTGAGTGGGACGCGAAGCCCTATTTGCGGCGCCAGAGCGTTTCGCCAGGCTTGTCTTCCAGCGCCACGCCTGCTGCCGCCAACTCATCGCGGATGCGGTCGGCTTCCTTGAAATCGCGCTGCTTGCGCGCGGCCAGGCGTGCAGCGATTGCCCGCTCGATGGCCTGGTCATCGAACGTGTCTTCCACTGCACTGCCGGGCGCCGGCAGGCGGAACCACTGCTCGGGCTCCAGGCGGCAGATGCCCAGCACAGTGGCGAGTTCACGGAACACCGCCGCCAGTTCCGCCGCGCGCAGCAGGCAGGTGCCGCCGGCACCGGCCTTCGCTTCGTTGATCTCCCGGGCCAGCCCCTGCAGCACCGCGAGGGCCTTGGGCGAGTTGAAGTCATCGTCCATCGCGACGGCGAACTGCTCGCGCCAGTGCGCGGCATCGGGCCCGGGTTCGCCATCGGGCACACCGCGCAGCGTGTTGTACAGACCGCCCAGCGTGGCATCGGCCTGCTGCAGGTTCTCCAGCGTGTAGTTGATGGGGCCGCGGTAGTGGCTGGCCACCAGGAAGTAGCGCAGCACCTCCGGATGCCGCAGATGCGGCAGCACCTCGCGCAGCGTGAAGAAATTGCCCAGCGACTTGGACATCTTCTCGCTGTCGACGTTGACGAAACCATTGTGCATCCAGCACTCGACGAAGGGTGCGCCCGTGGCGCCGCAGCTCTGCGCGATCTCGTTCTCGTGGTGCGGGAACTTCAGGTCCATGCCGCCGCCGTGGATGTCGAAATGCTCGCCCAGCAGGGCCATGGCCATGGCCGAGCATTCGATGTGCCAGCCGGGACGCCCCTCGCCCCAGGGCGAGGGCCAGGCCGGCTCGCCCGGCTTCGAATGTTTCCACAGCACGAAGTCCAGCGGATCACGCTTGGATTCGTTCACCTCCACTCGCGCGCCGGCACGCAGGTCTTCAAGGCGCTTGCCGGAGAGCTGCCCATAGGACTCGAAGCTGGCCACGGCATACATCACGTCGCCATTGGCGGCAGCGTAGGCGTGGCCGCGGGCCACCAGCTTCCCGATCAGCGCGATGATCTCGGGAATGAACTGCGTGGCGCGCGGCTCGTGGTCGGGCTTCTGCACGCCCAGCAGCGCCGCGTCCTCGTCCATGGCCTCGATGAAACGTGCGGTGAGCGCCCCGATGCTCTCGCCCCGCTCGGCCGCGCGGCGGATGATCTTGTCGTCGATGTCGGTGATGTTGCGCACGTAGGTGAGCGCGTAACCGCTGTGCCGCAGCCAGCGCTGCACCACGTCGAAAGCCACCAGCATGCGCATGTGGCCGATGTGGCAGTAGTCGTACACCGTGATGCCGCACACGTACATGCGGACCTTGCCGGGGACCAGGGGCTTGAAGGCTTCGGACTTCCCCTGCAGGGAATCATGGATACGCAGCATCGGCGGATTCTAGCCGAAAGGACTTTCCGGCATCCCTGCACTATATTCGCTGCATGGCGCATGGCCGATACCTCCTCGTCTCAGACCTGCATCTGGACGCCAGCCATCCCGCGGCCATCGGGCAATTCCTGCATCTGCTGCGCACCGAGGCGCCCCGCTCCGACGGCCTGTACATCCTCGGTGACCTGTTCGAAAGCTGGATCGGCGACGATGATGACGAGCCGGCACGCGAAGGGGTGTGCGCGGCGCTGCGCGAGCTCACCCGCCAGGGCGTGCCCTGCCGCATCCAGCACGGCAACCGCGATTTCCTGCTCGGCGCCGGCTTCACCGCGCGCACCGGTTGTGAGCTGCTGGCAGATCCCGCGCTCATCGAGGCCGGGGGACGGCGTTTTGTGCTTTCCCACGGCGATGCTCTGTGCACGCGCGATGTCGCCTACCAGCGCTTCCGGCGCGTGGCGCGCAGCCGCTGGCTGCAGAAGACCTGGCTGGCATTGCCGCTGGGCGCCCGTCGGCGCCTGGCAGCCTGGGGCAGGCAACGCAGCCATGCACATGTGCGCCGCGCGCCGCAGGAGATCATGGACGTCACGCCGGCCGCAGTGGTGCAGCTGCTGCGCAGCTGGCGCGCCGGGGTGCTGATCCACGGCCACACGCACCGGCCGGCGGAACATCGCCTCGAAGTGGATGGCCACCCCGCCCTGCGCCTGGTGCTGGCCGACTGGCATGAGCGCGGCAGCATGCTGGTGCTGCATGCGGATGGCACCCATCAACACCGCTGGCTGCAGATGCCGAAGGAGACAGAGGGATGAGTTATTCAGGCCACTGCGCCTGTGGCGCCGTGCAGTTGCAAATCAACGGCGAGCCGATCGCCGTGCGGCAATGCTGGTGCCGCCAATGCCAGCACCTGTCCGGCGGCGGACCCACCCACAATGCCATGTTCCGCACCGATGACGTGCGCATCGAAGGCGAGCTGGCCGGACATGGCTACGTGGCCGACAGCGGCAACCAGCTCACGCAGTGGTTCTGCCCGGCCTGCGGCAACCATGTCTATGCGCAGAGCTCCGCTCGGCTGCAGTTCCGCACCGTGCGTCTTGGCGTGCCCAAGCAGCCTCACGACCTGAAGCCCACCATGGCGATCTGGACAGAGTCCGCGCCGCCCTGGGCCGTGATCGATCCCACGCTGGACCAGTTTCCGCGCCAGCCACCCCCGCCGCCCGGATCGAAATAGACGCAGGCGCAAGCGCCAGCGCCCCGGTTCAGTCCAGCGCCTTGCCCAGGAAACGGGTGGGGCCAGATGCACCGTAGGTCACGTCGCGGAAGCCGTATCGCGCGTACAGGCCCCGCGCCGGCGCATTGTCTTCCTGCACTTCCAGTGTGAGCTTGCAGCAGCCGGTGGCGCGGGCATGGGCCTCGGCGGCCGCCAGCAGCGCGCGCCCGATGCCGCGGCCGCGCGCCGCAGGCAGCACAGCCAGGTCATGGATGTTGAGCAGCGGCAAACCCCTGAAGGTGGAGAAGCCGCCAAACCCCACGCACACGCCCACGGGCTGCCCGGCGTCGAACGCCAGCCACACCCGCGCGGTCGGATGCGCCCGCAGCCCCGGCACCAGGCGCGCCTGCACTGCTGCCGGCAGCGGCTCACCCCCGCCGCGGGGATCTCGCGCATAGGCGTCGAGCAGCATCACCACTGCGTCGGCATCACGCGCATCCTGCAGGTTGGCCGCGCGCACCTGGACGGGCATTCAGGTCAGCCCGCCACTGGCATGCCGGAATGGAAGCGGAACTGCGGATCCGGATCCTCGACCAGCTTCGCTTCCGCGATGGCAAGCGCCTCGAGCCGGGCCTGCAACCCTGCGCGCGCACCGGGCGGCGCGGCGGCCTCGGCCAGCTCAAGGTACAGCGAGGCATGGCGGCGCTCGGACTCCGCCAGCGCCGCGTAGAACTCCGCCAGCGGTTCATGCAGCAGCGGCGCCAGCGCCTCGAACCGCTCGCAGGAACGTGCCTCGATCAGCGCGCCGGACAGCAGCAGGTCCAGCTTGCGCTGCGGTTCCGTGACTGCGAGCTGCGCGCGCAGGGCGCCGGCATAACGGCCGGGCGGCAGGCGCTGCATCGGCACATCCAGACGCTGCATCAGCTTCTGCACCTGCTCGAAATGCCGCAGTTCCTCGCGCGCCAGCCGCGCCATGGCCAGCGACAGCGGACGGTCGTCCGGATAGGCGAACATCAGGGCCAGCGCCGTGGAAGCGGCCTTCTTCTCGCAGTTGGCGTGATCGACCAGCAGCGTGCGCCATTCCCGCACCGCGTGCTCACACCAGGCGCGCGGCGTGGCCGCGCGCAGGATGCCGCGCTCCGGTTCGCCCCCGGCGCTCATGCCGCCGCCGAGCGGGCGGCCTGTGCGGCTTGCTGCAACACGCTCTCCACCTGCGCGGCCGTGCTGTAGCGATCGGCCGGACGCTTGGCCATCAGCGTATCCACCAGCCCCTGCCACTGCGCCGCCAGCTGCGGCAGGCGCGGCACCGGCGCATGCCGGTGCTTGTAGATGATGGCCATGGGATTGGTGTCGGTGAAGGGTTTTTCCCCGCTGAGCATCTCGTAGAGGATCACGCCGAGGCTGTACAGGTCGCTGCGCTCGTCCACCGCCTCGCCATGGCCCTGCTCGGGACTCATGTAGGTGGGCGTGCCGAAGATCACGCCCGGGTCGGTGATCTCCGCCGCAATCGCCGCGTGCTTGGCCAGACCGAAATCCGTGAGCACCACGCGCAGCGGACCACGCATCAGCACGTTGCCTGGCTTCAGGTCGCGATGCAGGGCCCCGGCCTCGTGCAGCGCCACCAGCGCGCCGGCGATCTGCGCGGCCAGCTGCAGCGCATCGGCGGGCAGCACGCCGGCGCGGATGCGCTTGCGCAGGTCGCCGTCCGGGTAATAGTCCATTGCCAGGTAGGCGTGGTCATCGGCAACCCCCAGCTCATGGCAGCGCACGATGCTGGAGTGATGCAGCCGGTGCGCGATCTCGTATTCCTGCAGGAAGCGCTCGAAGGCCTGGTCGACGCCTTCGGCATCGCGCATCGAGGGAGTGATCTTCACCACCATCAGCGCGCCGGCCTTCTCGCTCTCGGCAAGGTACAGCTGCGAGCTCGACCCTCCGGCCAGGCGCCGCACACAGCGGTAGCCGGGAATGCGCACCGGTCCGAAGCGACGCGAGGCCTCCGCAGCCGGCGAGATGCGCCAGTCGGCCAGTGCACGCCGCTGCATGCGCGCGGCCTCCTCGAGCACGGCGATGAAGGTGGCATGCGGAAAGCGGCGGCGGCAGATCACGCCAAAGGCGCCGCAGAGTCGCGCCTCGCGGGCCGAGCGGGA
>JALYWF010000081.1 GCA_030852845.1 Pseudomonadota bacterium | reverse complement strand
CACCGGCACCGTGCGCTGTTGCGCGGCGCGCGGCCCCAGCGTCAGCAGCGCCGCGCCACCGGCCTGCACGTATTTTTCCAGCGCCTGGCTGGCCGTACTGTTGAGCAGTCCGGCATCCGACACCACGATGGCCGCGAAGTCGCCCAGCTGGCGCGTGCCCAGCGCGCCTGGCTGCGCGATTTCCACCGCGAAACGCGGACGGGCCAGCGCCTGCAATGCGGCGCCGAAATAGCGGGCGTCATCGCCCTCGACATCGGCAGCCACCACCAGCACGCGCGGTTCCACCCGGCGCAGCAGTGTGTACCAGGCATCGTCCGTGGCCAGTGCATCGGCCGGCTCCAGCCGCGCGGTGAGTCGATGCTCGCCCAGCGGCAACTCTCCCAGCACCACCCGCTCGGTGCGCTGGGCCGGACCCGCCGCCAGCTTGCGCCGCTCGCGTTCCTGGCCATTGACCTCAACCACCAGCAGGCGGTCCTTCAGGGCATCAGCGGCACCTTCCAGGCGCACATCCACGGTGCCCGGCGTGCGTGCATCCTCCTGCACACCGGCGACCCGCGCATTGGCCGCCTCGGCGGCACCGCCCACATCCTCGAGCACGATCTTCACGCCGGCAGGCGGCGAGAGGTCGGCAAAGCGCAGCGGACTGGCCGACTGCTGCAGGTCCGAGATCAGGTGCATCTGCACGGTTTCACCGGGACCGCCACCCCAGGCAATGGAGCCGGCCACCAGCGCACCGAAATCGAGCCGCGATTCGCCGGGCTTCAGGCCCTGCACGGCGGCACGCAGCTTGCCGGCGTCGCTGGCGAATACCGGCTCCACCAGGATGCGCTGGCGATGATCGGCCGCCACCAGCATGGCGCGACTGGCGCCGCGCACACCGTTCACCACTTCCAGCGCGCGCTCCTGCGCGCGATCCCATACGCCCTCGCGCTGCATCGACTGCGAAGTGTCGAGCACGATCACATGCAGTGTCGCGCCACCGGCGCCACGCGCCACCACGCTGCGCCACATCGGCCCGGCAAAGGCGAGTACCAGCAGCGCCAGCAGCAGCAGGCGCATCGCCAGCAGCAGCCAGTAGCGCAGTTCGTGCCGCCGGCTGCGCCGGATCTCCGCAGGCTCGAGGAACATCGCCGAGGCGAAAGGCAGCTTCTGGTCGGTCTTGCGCGCAAAGCGGTGCAGCCACACCGGCAGCGCAAGGCCGGCCAGTCCGAGCAGAAACCATGGAGCCAGCCACATACGCTCAGCCCCTCTGCCGGAACGTCATGTAGCCGCGCAGCGCCTTGTCCAGCGGCTCATCGGTGACCAGCAGCACATGGTCGGCACGACTCCTGGCGGCCACCTTGCGCATCTTGTCGAGGTGCGCGTTGATGCGCTCGCGATAGGTGGTACGCATGTAGTCGGGCGACACCTCGATCTGGCGGCCGGATTCCACGTCTTCCAGCATCACCGACTCCTCCCACTTCGGGTCGAGCTCCGTGCGGTCGAGGATCTGGAAGATCATGATGTCGTGCCCGCCCCAGGCGAAGGGCTGCACGGCACGGGTCAGCGCCTCGGGGTCGCAGTAGAGGTCGGAGATCACCGCCACCATGCCGCGGCGCTGCATGTGCTCGTGCATCTGCTTGAACGAGGCGGTGAGGTCGGTCTCGCTGCCGGCCTCGAGCTTGTCCAGCTCGTGCAGCAGCGCCGTGAGCGTGCCGGTGCGGCTGGAGGTCGGGCGATAGCTCCTGATCTTCGAATCGAAGGCGATCAACCCGGTGGGATCGTGCTGCTGCAGGGCCATGTAGGCCAGCGAGGCAGCGACGAACTTGGCATAGCGCAGCTTGGTGATGCTGCCGGTGCCGCCGTAACCCATCGACGCGCTCACGTCGAGCACGATCATGAAGCGCGTGTTGGTCTCGCCCAGGTAACGCTTGATGTAAGCGCGGTCGGTGCGCGCGAACACGTTCCAGTCGACGAAGCGCGGGTCATCGCCCTCGGTATAGGCCTTGTATTCAGCGAACTCCTGGCTGAAGCCGAAGCGCGGGCTGCGGTGCATCCCCTGGAAATAACCCTCCACGGCCGAGCGCGCCACCAGTTCCAGCGTCGACAGCGACGCCAGCACTTCCGGACGCAGCAACGCCGAGGCGGGCGAGGCACTCATCCACGCAGCTCCTTGTCGATCACGCGGCGCAGCAGCTCATCCACGCTCACGCCATCGGACTCGGCCTGGTAGTTGGCCAGCACGCGGTGGCGCAGCACCGGCAGCGCCAGTGCCTCAAGGTCTTCGATGGCCACATGGTAGCGGCCCTCGGACAGCGCACGCGCCTTTGCCGCCAGTGCGAGGAACTGCGTGGCGCGGATGCTGGCGCCGTAGCGGGCGTACTTGCGCACGTCCTCGCTGGCGCCCGCATCGCTGGGACGGGTGGCGCGCACCAGCGCCACCGCACGGCGCGCGATGTCGTCGGACATCGGAACCTGGCGCACCAGCCACTGGAAACGCAGGATCTCCGCGGCACTGGTGCAGGCGTCGATGGCCGGCGGCTCCACGCGCGAGGTGTTGTCGGCCACCACCTTCAGCTCGTCATCGGCATTCAGGTAGTCGAGCACCACATTGAAGAGGAAGCGGTCCAGCTGTGCCTCGGGCAGCGGATAGGTGCCCTCCAGCTCGATGGGATTCTGCGTGGCCAGCACGAAGAACGGCGGCTCGATGCGCCGCGTGTTGCCGCGCACCGTGACCGACAGCTCCTGCATGGCTTCCAGCAGCGCCGACTGCGTCTTCGGCGGCGTGCGGTTGATCTCGTCGGCGAGCAGTACATTGGCGAACAGCGGGCCGGGCACGAAGGTCCAGCTGCGCTTGCCGGTGCTCTGGTCCTCTTCGAGGATATCGGTACCGGTGATGTCGGTGGGCATCAGGTCGGGCGTGAACTGGATGCGCTTGAAGGTCAGGCCCAGCGCCTGTGCCAGCGTGCGCACCAGCAGCGTCTTGGCCGTGCCGGGCAGGCCGGTGATCAGGCAGTGTCCACCGACCAGCAGCGTGATCAAGAGCTGCTCGACCACCACGTCCTGGCCGACGATCAGCTTGCGCACCTCGCGGCGGATCGCGCCGAACGTGGTGCCGAAGCGATCGACCAGATCGCGTGTATCGGGCGTGGGATTGGCGATTGCATTCATTGTGGACGCTCTCCAGTCAGTTCCAGCAGCATGCGTTGGGCGGGACGGTAGTTCGGGGCAGTTTCCAGCGACTGCAGCAGGCGCCGGCGCGCCTGCGCCAGGTCGCCTGTGAGCTGCAGCGCGCGCGCCAGGCCGAAATTGGCGGCGGCGGTATCGAGGGGACGCAGCGCCAGCAGCACCTGGTACTCGCGCAGCGCATCGGCGCCGCGCCGCTGTTCCACCAGCAGGCGGCCAAGCAGGTCATGGCTTTCGGGCACCAGCGGATCGGACCAGTTGAGCGCCGAAAGCACCTCCGCCGCATCGGTCTCGCGCTTCTGCGCCAGCAGCAGGTCGCCGAGCTTGCGCATGCCTTCCGGATCCCAGCCGCCAGCCTTGCGCCAGGCCTGCAGCGCCGAGATCGCACCGGCTGCATTGCCGGCGTTCTCTTCCGCCGCAGCGAGCACCTGGTAGGGATTATTGCCACCGACGAACTCCGGCAGCATGGTGATGGCGGCCTGGGCGGCGTCGCGCGCCTCGTTCCAGTTGCGCGACTCGAGCATGGTGTGGGCGCGCCGCATCAGTTCGGCCCAGCGCTTCGGATCCTTCAGGTAGGCAGCAAAGCGCTCCTCCATGAAGGTCTTGAAGCCGGCATCGAACTGCTCGGGAGAAACCTGGAAGGCGCTGCGGATGGCCGCCGCGGTGGTGGCATCCGGCTCGCGGAAGGTGCGCAGGAACTGGGCCACCCTGGCAAACCCGAACCGCTCGGCGGCATAGAGACACATCAGGCCGGCCTGCTGGTATGACACCTGCACCTGCCCTTCGTAAGTGGGGCGCATGAATCCATCATCGATGGAGGTCACGGGCAGGAACTTGCCTTCCTTGAAGGCATCCAGTTCCGTCGTGCCCACCACCACGCCCGGCGTGGGGCCGCTGGTCCACTCCTCATATACCGACAGTCCCTCGCTCAGCCAGCGCGGCACGCGGTGCTCGGTGGCCGACAGCGTGAACACATGCGCCATCTCGTGCCACAGCACGCTGCCCCAGTGGAAGTTGCCGCGGCGCTGGCCGGAGGGACTGTCCATGGCCAGCAGGTGACCGAAGGTGACGCCCAGCAGGCCAATGCCGGTGAGGCCCGCGGTGCGCACCTCGAAGTCCGCATGGTCGCGATACAGCTCGATGGTGATCGGGCTCTGCGGCGTGTAGCCATAGCGGCTCGAGAAGGACTGGATGCTGTCGCGCGCAATCTGCTCCACGTAGGGACGCAGCGCCGCCGATTCGCTCTTGTGGAGCTGCAGCACCAGTTGCGGCTGCTCGATGCGGATGAAGTCGTACTGGTCGAGCGAGTCGATCAGCTTCAGCGTATTGCCGGTCACGGCGCCGAAGGGATGTCCCTCGAAGGCCGCCACCAGGTGGCCGCGCGCTTCCTCGATGCGTCCCAGCCGCATCAGGTTCAGGCCCAGCTCGCGCCGCGCCGACCACAGCTCCGGCTGCACCTGCGCCGCCCGCTGCAGCCACACGTCGGCCTCGCGATAGCGCCGCCGCATCACCTCGAAATGCCCCAGGGTCTCGAACAGCGAGCCGAAGCGCGGGTTGTAGTCGAGCGTCTCCTTCACCAGCGCCGCCGGATCGCGGTTGCGCATCACCTCGACCGCGGCCAGCAGCGTGAAGGCGTCGAGCGGCGGCATCTTCTGCTGCACGGCCAGTTCGCGCGCCCGCGTGGCTTCGCGCGTGGCATCGTCATAACGGCCGCGCTCGATGGCCACCGCTGCCGCCGCCAGGTGCGCCTCGATGAGGTTGGGATCTTCCTTGATCAGCTCGCCGATGGCCTCGGACACATCGCCCTCGAACTGCGCCACCGCGAAGCGCGCCAGCGCCAGTCGCGCGCCCATGTCGCTCGGGTTTTTCTCCAGCGCCTCGACGAACAGATCGCGGGCCTGCGAATCCTGGCCGGCCTCGAGGAACATGCGCCCCCAGCGCAGGCGGATCAGCACCGAATCCGGTTTTGCGGCCAGCGCCTCGCGGAAGGCCTCGTTGGCGGCCCGCAGGTCGCCCAGGCCCAGCTGCGCCTCGGCGCGCACATGCGCATCGCTGTTGCGCAGCAGCCCGGAGTAGCACTCGCGCGCCTGCGGCATGCGGCCCTGCCAGGCGTGCTCGTCGCAGTTCTTCAGCGCCGCCGGACGGCGCGGGTCGTAGTCGATATCGGCAGCGGCAGCGGCGCCACTGCACAGGCCGGCCAGCAGCAGTGCGGTGACCGGGCCACGCAGGCCGTCAGGGATTCGCATTGCCCGTGCCCTCCACTTTCACGCCCAGCGCCGCAAAACGCGCATCGATGCGCGCCCCCACGCGGGCCATCTCCACCAGCACCGGCTCGATGCGGGTGTAATAGTCGTCTTCGGCCATTTCGGCCTTGCGCGCCTTCAGCGCCGCCAGCTGTTCGCCGACGCGGTCCTGCTCGGCGCGCAGTGCGGTGAGCTGCTCATCGCTGGCGAACAGCGCCGCGCTGCCCAGCCGCGCCACCACAAAACGCGAAGGTTCGTTCCCCGCGATGCGCGCGCGCTCGGTGAGGATGGCCGTATCGGACTTGAAGGAATCGGCCACCTTGCGCACCGCGTAGTCGTAGGCTTCCTGCGCCGTGACGTTGCCGTCCTTGTCCAGGTCCGCGGCCTCGCTCACCAGCGCCTCGGCCCAGAAGCCGCCGAAACGCGTGGCGTTGCGCTCGCCGCCCGAACGCGTGGCCGTGATCACCACACGCCGCGGACCAGACCAGCCTTCCGCCAGCGCACCGCTGGTGCTGGTGGCGTTGACGATCAGCTGCTGCGCGGGAATGCCGTCGAGCAGCTGCCTGAGCTCGGTGCCGGTGACGTCATCACCCTCGATCATGTAGCGGTACTCGCGGCCGTCGTAGCTGCCGTGGCCCAGCATCACCAGCACGAATTGATCGCCGGCGCCCAGCTGCTGCGCAGCCCGCTGCAAGGCGGCGCGGATCTGCGTGCGCGTTGCGGCCTTGCCCGACAGGCGCTGCACGCGCTGCGCATCGCCGGTGGCGGTGGCCGAGGCCTTCTCCACCGCCGCGCTCCACTTCTGGAAGCGCTCCTCGTATTCCGCCTCGCCGCCCTTGCCGGAGAGCACCAGCACATGCGTGGCGGCGCTGGCCGTGCCACACAGCGCCAGTGCCGTCAGGGCGGCCAGCGTTGCGGCGCGGCGGCTCACAACCTTCTCCAGTGGCGGCGCAGCAGCCACTCGGCACCCTTCAGCAGCGCCAGCAGGAAGAAGGCCAGTGGCATGTTCCAGAGATCGAGCGTCTGGCGCTCCACCACGCCGGCACGCGAGTAGCGGATGGCCTCCGGCAGACCGGACAGGTCATCCACCGTCCAGTAGCGCGCGCCCGAATCCCTGGCAATGCGTTCCAGCATGGGTCGATGCTGCCACGAAGAGAACTGCTCCCGCACGCCGTCGGCGCGGCGCAGATGGGCTACGGCGCTGCCCACGGTCTCGCCATTGCGCGTGGCCGTGAGCTCCAGGCGATACATGCCCGGCAGACGCGCATCCACCGCCACGGTGTGGCGGCCATCGCCGCGTCCGGAAGACTCGATACGAGCCGGCACATCCGCGCCAGCTTCTGAGCTGGCCTCCACCTTGAGCACGGCATCCTGCACGGGCAGGAAATCCTTGCCCAGCACCTCGGCCTCCAGCGTCACGGCCGCGTCATCTTCATAGACCGGCCGCGCTGCGGTGAGCGAGACGGGCGTGGGCGCGGGCGCAGCCAGCGCATAGACCATCTGGCGCCAGAAGGTCTCGTGCTTCTGGTCTTCGAGCGGCAGCAGCATCTGCCAGCGCCAGGTCGTGGCCGTGGCCAGCACCCAGGTGGAACCGCGCCCGTAGCGTTGCGTAACCAGCAGCGGCGCCGTGGTGGCGCGCGCGCCGGTGCCCGACACCGCCTCCAGCAGCACCACCGCACCGGGCCGCAGGTCGCCGACCAGCTGGTAGTCGGCCAGCGGCGGCAGTTCCGCCCAGGCTTTCTCGTTGGCCGCGGGGTCGGCATCGAGTCGCCCGATGATGGACTCGCGCCCGTAGTCGGTAAGCCTTGCCTGGCCGGCAACGCGGCCATAGGTGCGATCCGCACCGCCCGGCAGCTTCGAGGGCAGCAGCGGTGCGATCTGCACGCGGCTCCAGCCGCCATCGCCCAGGCCATCACGCCCGCCCAGCATCAGCAGCGTGCCGCCGCGGCGGTCCACATATTCCTTCAGCCAGCCGTGCTGCTCCTGCGACAGCTCGGCGGCCTCCAGGCTGCCGATGATCACCGCGTCGTAGCTGAAGAGCTCCTCCTGCGTGGAGGGGAAGCCATTTTCCAGCTCGGTGCCGGAGCTCAGGCCCTGGCGGTAGTAGCGGTTCGGCGTGGCGCGCACGGCGCTGGCCACACGCACCGCGCTGTCACCCTCGAGCGCGCGGCGGATGAACTTGTATTCCCAGCGCGGCTCGCCCTCGATATAGAGCACGGCGCGGCGGCGGCCATCCACCTCCATCACGGCGTGGCGTTCGTTGTTGGCCAGCTGCGTCTCGCCCCGCGCGCCGTCGACGCTGACTTTCAGGTCACGCACGCCGGAACTGCCCGCGGGAAATTCCACCAGCACGGTGGTGAGGCCCGGCTGGTCCGCCAGCTTCACGTCCTGGGCGGCGATCAGCACGCCGCCGTCGTGCACACGCACACGGGCAGTCTTCTGGTCCTGGTGGCGGATGGAGACGGCAGCACGCACCGTCGTGCTGGCCATCGCCGTTCCCGGCACCGCCAGCTGCTCCAGCTCCAGGTCGTTCACGGCCTGCTCGCGACCCACACCCACTGTGTGGATGGGAATGCCCTTGGCCGCCAGCTGCGCCAGCGCCGACTCGCTCAGCGTGTCACCGGTATCGGCGCCATCACTGACCAGCACCACCGCGGCCACCGGCACGCTGGCGGCCATCTGCGTGACCGTGTCGAGCGCCTCGCCGATGCGGGTACTGGCCGCGCCGCCGTTGATGTCCTGCAGCCGGTCCACCGGCTGCGCGCGGTCGGAGAAGGCGAACAGGCGCAGGTCTGAACGCGCGCCGATTTCCTCCAACACACCATCCTCGAGCGCGGCAATCGCCTGCGCGCGGCGGGTCGGACCGTTCTCCTCGTCGGAGGTGCCCATGCTGCCGGAGCTGTCCACCAGCACCGCCACCACGTTCTCCCGGTCCTTGATCTCCTCGACATTGAGCACCGGCCGCCACAGCAGGAACAGCGCCAGCACCAGGAAGGCAAATTGCAGCGACCCGAGGGTGAGCGCGCGCGGCCAGGAGAGCTGCCGGCGCCACAGCGTGGCCACGATGGCAGCCAGGCCAATGGCCCCCAGTGCAAACAGCAGCCAGACAGGCCATCCGCGCGCGAACGCCAGTTCGCCGCTGCGGAAAGCCCATACCGAGTGACCCAGCAGAAACTCCAGCATCGCGGTGGCGTCGCTCCCTGGCCTAGTGCGTCATCGCGTAAAGCGCGTAGCTGATCGCGAAGCGATAAGCCAGCGCCGTCAGCGGCTGCGGATAATCCGCGTCGTCCGCGTGCTCCCAGGCATCACCCAGGTCCATGTTGAAATTGATGGCCACCATCAGGCGGCCCTTGTCGTCGAAGACGCCGCGCCAGTAGGGCGTGTAGCCGTCACGCTCATAGGTCACGCCGCTGCGCAGCGAGTAGATGCCCGGGATCTGCACTTTCTGGTCCAGGTCGTAGAGCACGTGGAAGACTTCGTGGTTGTCGGGGATGTCGACCACCTCGCGGTCCGGGAACACCCGCTGCATCGACTCCATGAACCCTTCCCACTCTTCCGAGCCGTGGAAGTCATCCACCATCAGGAAGCCGCCGCGCAACAGGTATTCGCGCATGGCGGTCGCCTCCTCTTCATCGAGGTACCAGCGGCCCACTTCCACGGCATAAATGAATGGGTATTCGTAGAGCTCCGGATCAAGGGTCTGCACGCAGACGAATTCGTCGCGGAGCTTGTTGCCGCAGGAGCGGGTGCGGAAGATCTCTTCGAGGGCGTGCTCGGGC
This sequence comes from Pseudomonadota bacterium, assembly GCA_030852845.1. GTDB lineage: Bacteria > Pseudomonadota > Gammaproteobacteria > Steroidobacterales > Steroidobacteraceae > ZC4RG30. The sequence goes on along the minus strand of JALYWF010000081.1, from coordinate 50,588 downwards.
TCGGTGGCGTCGATGCGCGTGAGCCGGCGGATGCCCATCAGCAGGTGGTATTCGGCGTCGGGGGCATCTGTCTGCCAGGCGCCGGCGCCGCCACCACGTCCGCGGCCGCCGCCGAACATGTTGCCGTTGTAGGCCAGGCGGGCGAAACGCAGCTCACGGTCTGGCGGCGCGACACTCGCGTCCCCATTGGCATTGCCGACAACTGCGCCGGACAGGAAGACACTCAGGCCGACGATAGCTGTCAGGCCGAGGTGCCGGCCCAACCGCCTGACTCGTGACCCCATGGACCCAAACTAACCTTGAAAGCGCTTCCGCGCCAGCCCACCCGGAGCGGTTCGCTTTTCGACGTCTATGCGGATTGCGCGAACGACCACGCCAGTAGTAAAGGGACCATCGTGAGCATGACCGCCGCCCACGTGGGCAGCGCCGCAAGCATGCGGGAACCCCGTACGCCCGCCGCCACTGCGCCCACCCCGACACCGCAGAGAAAGCCCAGCAGGTGCGAGAGCACATTGGTGGATACCGGCTCCTCGAAGGGCAGCAGCTGTGGCTGGGGCAATCCGGCCACCGGCACGCTGGATCCGGCGCCAAAAAATCCGAGCATCGCAACACCGGCCACCAGCGGCGCCCAGCGCGTGAGCGGCGAGCCGAATTGCCGGCCGCGCGCGCGCCATGCGGCGGCTGCAACCAGCCCGAGCGCGGCGAACACGGCCGTCGATGCCCCTGCAGACACATAGCCGTTCGAAACACCCAGCGAAGCCTCGATGAAATTGGCCGCGGTGGCCGCCAGCAGCACCAGCAGCCAGGCGCGCGCATTGCCCCACACCTGCGCGGCGGAATAACCCAGCAGTGCGCCACTGCCCAGGTTGCCCAGCAGATGCTGGAAGTCCCAGTGCAGTGTCAGGGCCGTAAGGGCACGCCACCATTCCCCTCCCCGCACCAGCGCCGGATTCAGCGTCGCGGACTCATAGGGATCGATGCGGAACCAGCCCTGCGCCAGCAGGATGGGCGGCAACAGCAGCAGGATGCAGTAGAGGATGGAGCCCAGCCATGCCCGCGGTTGTGGCCTGACCGGTGTGGCAGGCGCCGGGCGACGGCGGCGCTCCTCCTCGTATTGCCACAGATGGTGGTGGGCATGTGCCATTACCGGCTGCTCCACCAGCAGGCAGTAACCCTCGGCCTCCACATCGACCTGGCTGTCGATGCCCACGGCGGTGAGCACGAAGGCGCGCTCTTCGCAGGCCTGCCGGCTTGCGGCACGGAACACCACCACCGGCTGCTGCATGTGCCGGGAATGGAGGCCCGTGCGGCAGGGTTCAAGGGGCCGCGGGTCGGGCGGCATGACTATTTTGCGAACAGCTGGGAGGGATCGCGGAAGCTCTTGAACTCCAGCGCGTTGCCGCTGGGATCCTGGAAGAACAGCGTGGCCTGCTCGCCCACCTGGCCCTGGAAGCGGATGCCCGGCTCGATGCCGAAGGCGACGCCCGCCGCGCGCAGTCGATCAGCCAGCGCGTGCCAGCTGTTCCATTCCAGCACGACACCGAAGTGCGGCACGGGTACGTCCTTGCCATCCACCGCGTTGTACACGGGGCGGCGCGCGCTGCCGCCATGATCCAGGTGCACCACCAGCTGGTGGCCGAAGAAGTCGAAGTCCACCCATTCGGCCGAGCTGCGGCCCTCAGGGCAGCCCAGCAGGCCGCCATAAAAGCGGCGCGCCTCGGCCAGATCGGCCACCGGCACCGCCAGATGAAAAGGTTGTAATGTCATCGGGGCAGTCTAGCCCCAGTCCGCGGCGAACTCGAAGCCCTGGCTGTGCAGCACTGAATCGCGCTGCCAGGACACACGCGTGCGTGTCACGGTGAGCAGCCAGGACTGCTCTTCGGCCGGTGGTGAAGTGAATGCCGACGGTGTGAGCACCGCTGCGCAGGCGCCCGCCCTGGGGTCGCGCACCGACGCATAGCGGATCACTGCGACGCCGGCTTCGCGCGCCGCCGCTGCCAGCTGCTGGCAATGGGAGTAATCGTTGCGCGAAGTCCAGTGCGCCTTGTTGCGCAGGAAGGGCGCGGCGCGCAGGTCGATGGTGAGACCGGCCACGCCGCACTGGAACAAGGTGTGCGCCAGCGGCTCCAGCTTCTGTAGCGCGGGGCTGTCCATCAGGAAACGCCAGCGCCAGTAGCCCAGCTCCGCGCAGGCCGTGCGCTGTTCGGCTGCGCCATAGAACACGCCGGCGTCGGTGGCAGCGCGGAAACGCGAGCCAGTGGGGAAGCGTGGTGGATAGCGGAACGGCGTGACCAGCAGGTAGTGCAGGCCCTGCGCCGCTGCCGGCGCCGGCGGCTTGCTGGTCTCGAGCAGTTGCTCCAGCTGGGCCTGCTCTTCGAGCGTGTCGACCAGGCGCATGGTGGTGGCGCGGTGCTGCGCCTCCACGGCGCGCCACAGCCTGCCCCGCCAGCGCCGGCCTTCAGCCGCGACCGCGACTGGCGTCCAGGTAGTGGAGGACACGCACCAGTCCTTCTGCGCCGCGGATCAGATCAAGGGGTTTCGCGCCCAGCGCGAGGTTGTCGCTGCGCAGCCAGGTGCGCGCGTCGACATCGTTGCCCACCAGCGCGCCGAGCGAGCGATAGAGACGTACAAAGAGGAGCGCGAATTCCCACTCGCGGCGGCGCGCTGGCTGCAGCTGGTAGGTACCGCCCACGAGGCGGGACACCGTGGCACCACTCACGCCCAGCACTTCTGCCAGCGCGGCCTGGCTCAAGCCGAGGAATCCCGCGGCGCGCACCACCGCCTTGGTCAGTGTGGCGGAGGCACCAGCCTGCTCTTCTGGCTGCGGTACTGGGCGCATGATCGCTCCTTTCTATGGAAAGGTTAGATCAGATTACATTCTTCTGCAACACGGCAGTGGCCATGAGCTGCAGACCACGCAGGCTCACCTGCGTGAGCTGGGCGGAGCCCGGGTCACGGGCGGCCAGCAAGAGGTGGCGCCACACCTGTGGCTGGCGTTCCCAGCGCGGACGCACCCAGCCGGGCCGGTGCAGGGCCAGCCAGTCGAGGTCCTGCAGGCGCAGCTGGGCGATGCGGTCGGCACAGGGGGCGGACATGCCCAGCACCACGCGGGCCACCTGCCGGTCGGCACGCGCCAGGTGCCAACCCAGGATCAGCACCCGCCGCACGAAGTCGGCCACGCCGTTGCCGGCGAACACAGGCTCGGCGAACTGTGCCGGCAGGTCGTGCACCATGCGCGACTCCAGGTGACGCCAGCGCGCAAGATCGTTGAAGCCACCATCTACCAGCAGCCAGGGCGCCGCCGCCAGTCGCTGCCTGGCCCGCGCCGGCAGGTTGCACCAGAAGGCGGACTGGCCCGCGAACAGCGCCGGGCAACGCCGCGCATCGCTGGCCGCCATGTCGGCGAGGAACGCAATGCACTGCGCATTGACGTCGGCCACCGCGTCGAGAGAACCATCTGACAGCCATTTTCCCGCCTGCCACTGGCGTGCCGTCGACCTTGTTGCCTGCGCTTCCATCGCCACTCCGTGCCGCAAAACTCCCCGTTCGCGACAAATATTCGCTCTTCGGCGTATATTTTGGAAGATTCAAAATTGGGAAAATTTTCCCAATTTCAATTTTCCCGCTTTTTAGCCTGGTCACCAACAACAAGGAACAACAGATGAAAATCCAGGAAAGCCGCTATAACCGCGACCGCCAGCGCTATGACCTCGCGTTGCGTTTCATCCAGCACGAGGCGCGCACGCGCACCATCCGCACTTGGACGGGCCTCACCGACGATCGCATCCGCAAGCTCTACCGCGCATGCATCACCGACAACGAACCGGCGCCGGTCCGCCATCGCGGCAAGTCACCGCAGCAGACCGGCTACTTCGTGCGCACGCCAGAGATGCGCCAGGAAAGCGCCTTGCTCGCCAGCGTGTGCTACCTGCTCGGCGTGATGCCAATCAGCCAGGTGACCGATGCCACGCGCTCCGTTCCCAGCATGCAGCGCGGCGAGGCGCTGTGCGCAGCGTTCGAGACCTACCTGCAGCTGCTTCCCACCGCACGCATCAGCTTCGAGCACGCGGTGTTCCTGGTGATGGCGCTGGCCCGCGGCGATGAACTGCGCGCGGCCCCGTGCACCGATTGCACCGGGCTCATCGTGATCGATCGTTATTCACCCTCGGCGAGACGCTGCATGGCCTGCGAGGATTCCAGCCAGGGAAGGCTGGCGCTGGGCTGAACGCCCTCAAGACAGGAAGCGGGCGACATCGCGCCGCCCGCTCCACTCAGACTTCGATCAATAAACCACAGGCTTGCGGAACTTGAAGACGATCTGGTCCGTCTGGTCGCGCTTGCCATCTTCAAACACCGGCCAGTCGTGCTTGTCCTGCGGGTTCTCGAGCAGGCGGCTGTCTTCGATGAGCTCGAAGCCGAAGGCCTGCACCTGCGCGCGGATCACCGCCGGATCGATGCGGTGGAACTTGCCGGTGTCGTTGGTGCCCGTGCCATGCGTGGCGGCATGGTCGATCACCAGGTAGATGGCGCCGGGCTTCATCGCCTTGAACAGCTTGTCGTGGAACACGTCGAGGTCCACGTTCAGCAGCAGCATGTCGTGGAACACCAGCGAGCTGAACACCACGTCGACATTGCGCGGGAACTCGATCTTGCCGTAGTCCACCACCTCGTACTTCACGTTCGGGTGCTGGGCGGCCCAGGCCTTGTTGGTCTCGCCATAGTGCTCGGCCACGTGCGGGAACTCGTACATGTGCACGGTGCCCTTCGGGCCCACCGCCGCCGACAGCAGGTTGGAGTAGTACAGACCGTAGGGCGACAGTTCGACCACGCGCTGGCCGGCCTTGATGTTGGCCAGGGCGAGGATCTCGGCCGGCCGGCGCCAGCCATCGCGCTCCACCTGGTCAGCGGGACGGTCAGGGGACTGCACCGCCTTCTTGATGGCGTCATTGATGCCCTTGGTGGGCATGGTGTACGGCTTGGAAACGTATGGCTTGGCCGGCGCGGCAGCCTCGCCGGCGAATGACGGCGCAAGTGACGCCGTGGCGGCGAGAATCATGGTGGCGGCCACTTGCCGCATCGTGACTCTGATCATCGGGAGTCCCCTCTGTAAATCCTGGAAAGCCGACCGGTGGCCGGATGGACACTATAAACCAGTGAAGAGCCCGGGGCAGTTCCCAGGACGGCACTATTCGCCATGCGGACCTGACTCGATGGGCGCGGGGCAGACCGTGTTCAGCCGCCATTGAGGCGCTCATTGCTATGATCACCCTCAAAATGCCCTACTTCCGCCCAAGCCCCTGCCGGGGAGCCGCGTGCTGCCTGCTGGCCGCGCTGCTCGCCCTGGCTGCGGCGCCGGCCTCGGCCGACATCGACGTGGAGGTCACGGGCGTCGACGGCGAGCTGCAGGGCAATGTGCTCGTCTACCTGAGCGTGCAGCGCTACAGCAAGCGCGATGACATCGACGCGGACACCCTGCAGCGCCTGTGCGACCGCGTGGACGGCGAGGTGAAAAGCGCATTGCGGCCGCTGGGCTACTACGAGCCGCAGGTGCGCGCCACCTGCACACCGCGCCGCAATGGCGGGCAGGTGCGCATCGAGGTCACCCCCGGGGAGCCGGTGCGCGTGCGCGAGCTGAAGATCGCCGTGGAGGGCCCGGGGGCGGATGATCCGGTGTTCGACGGCATCCGCAACCAGACGCTGCTGCGCGAGGGCACGCGACTGCACCACGGTGCCTACGAGCGGGTGAAGGGCGAGATGACCCGCGCCGCCGACGAGAACGGCTATCTCACCGCGCGCCTGCTCGATGACGATGCGCGCATGCTGGTGGACCCGCAATCGCACACCGCCGGCATCAAGCTGGTGCTCGACACCGGCCCCCGCTACCACTTCGGCGAGGTCAGCATCGACCAGAAGGTGATCCGGCCGAGCCTGATGGAGCGCTTCGTGCGCTTCAATGAAGGCGAGCCCTACAACGCCAACGCCCTGCTCAGCACGCAGTTCGCGCTGGACGACAGCCTGTATTTCTCGCGCATCGACGTGACGCCGGGCGAGCCTGATCCGGAAACCCTCACCGTGCCGGTCACCATCACCGCCACCAAGAGCCGCCCGGTGCTGTCACTGGGTGGTGGATATGGCACCGACACCAAGGTGCGCGGCACGGCCACCTGGACCGATTCACGCGTAAACGACCGCGGCCACCGCCTGCGGTTCGAGATCAAGGCCTCGGAGAGCACGCGCAACGTCAATTCCCGCTACGACATCCCCATCGGGGATCCCGCGCTGGAGAAGCTCTCTTTCGAGCTGCTCAACGACTTCAAGGAATTGCCCGGCTACGACACCAACGAAACCACGCTGCGTCCGGCGGTCACGCGCGTGGCCGGGCGCTGGCAGACCGTGACTTCGCTGTCGCTCACGCGCACCACCACCGAAGGTGAGGAAGTCGACATCACCAACAACCTGCTCGTGCCCGGACTCGTGATCGCATCGGTGCCGGAGAACTTCCTGGGCCAGGCCCTGTTCACGCGCGGCTTCTACTCCGAGATCCTCGCCTCGCACACTTCGCTGGGCGCAGGCACCAACTTCCTGAGCGCCCGCGTGCGGCTTGAGAAGAGCTACAACGTGGCCTCGCAGCTCCACCTGCTGCTCCGCGGCGAGGTGGGTACCACGCTGGTGGACGACTTCGACCGCCTCGACGGTATCTACCGTTTCCTCGCCGGTGGCGACCGCAGCGTGCGTGGCTTTGCCTTCAACAGCCTGTCGCCGCGCGATCCGGTGTCCGGAGAGGCCACGGGCGGCCAGCATCTGCTCACCGCCTCGACTGAACTGGTGCGCGACCTGCCGCGCAACTTCGGCGTCGCCACCTTCTTCGACGCCGGCAATGCCTTCAACCGCTTCGGCGACAAGCTGGAGTATTCCGCCGGCGTGGGCCTGCGCTACCGCGTCTCCGTGCTTTCGCTGGGTTTCGACATCGCCAAACCGCTGTCCACCAACGGCAAGTACCGCCTGCACCTGAACATCTCGCCCATCCTATGACGCGCCGGCGCAAGATCCTGCTGGTGCTGCTGGGCGTGCTGCTGCTTTTGCCCAGCGCCACGGTGTACTGGGTCGTCACCACCGAGGCGGGCCTGAACTTCCTCGTCAAGCGCCTGCAGAAGGTCGGGCCGGTGACGCTCACGGCCGGCGAGATCACCGGCACGCTGGTCAGCGGCATCACCATCAGCACTCTCAGGATCGAGCACCGGCTCAGCGACATCCACGTGGAGCAGGCGGCCGGCCGGGTGAGCCTGATGCCCCTGCTGCTGCGCCGGCAGATCGAGGTGCCGGAATTCACCGCACAGCACGTTGCCATCACCCTCATTGATGATCCGGTGGAGCGACCGCAGCGTGCGCCCCGCTTCCTCCCGGCGCTGCTGCGCGTGGATGCAGAGGCATTGAGCATAGAAACACTCGACCTCACGCTGAAGAACGGCCGCGAACTGCAGTTCCGTGGCATCCGCGCACAGGGCACGGTGTTGCCGCAGCAGATCCGCGCGCGCGACATCAGCGTGGACTGGGAAGACTGGCACCTCACCGGCAATGCGCGCCTGCATGCCGCGCGGCCCTATGGCCTCGATGGTGAGGTCGATGCCCTGTGGCGTCCGGCGAACCAGCCGCAGTGGCGCATGGCCGGCCGTTTTGACGGCAACTTCGACCAGCTGCCCTTCACCGGTGCGATCAGCGAACCCTTCAACGCCACGCTCGACGGCGATGCCGTGCTGAAGAGCGACTGGCTGGTGGGTGGCCACGCCGTGGTACAGGATTTCGACCTGGAGGATTTCGGCGGCAGCGCGGCGCTGGGCCTCATTGCCGGTGAGCTGGACGTCAGCGCCAACCGCGAGGGCATCACCGCCAAAGGCGTGCTCACGCCGCCCGGCCTGAAGGCCGGCGCCTTCAATGTGGATTTCCGCGGCCGCTACGAGCAGAAGCGGCTGGACATCCTGGACACCGTCATCATCCATCCTGTGGCTGGCACGCGCGCCACCGTGCGCGGCTCAGTCACCATCGAGCCCGGTGGCCCGCGGCTGGCTCTCAATGGCGAGTGGACCGCGCTGCGCTGGCCGCTGGTGGGTGCCGAGCCCGCCTTCACCAGTCCGCATGGCCACTACGTGATGCAGGGCGTGAAGCCCTGGCAGGTGCAAGCCGAGGGCGAAGTGATCGCTGCGGAACAGCCCGCCATGCCCGCGCGCGCACGCGGCCTGCTAGGTGGTGATTCCTTTCTCATCGAAGAAGGCACGGTGGAGGCACTCGGCGGCAGCGCACGCTTCACCGGCGAAGCCCGCTGGCAGCCAGCCGAGCGCTGGCAGATACAGGGACGCATGACCGGGCTGGACTCTGCGCGCCTGCGCGATGACCTGCCCGGCCGCCTGAGCTTCGACTTCCGCGCCGGCGGCGCGCCTTTCGGCGAGGCCGGCAGCCTTGACCTCGACGTCACCAATCTCAGCGGCGAGTTGCGCGAGCACGATGCCGCCGGCAAGGGTCGGTTCTTTCGTGCCGGTGGCAGCACGGATTGGCAGTTCGACGGCGTGGATTTCACGCTGGGCACGGCACATCTGCGACTGGATGGGGATCTCGGCGCACGCCCGGACCTGAGCTTTTCCCTCGAGACCAGCGACCTGAGCCTCATCGATGCCGAGGCGCGCGGCAGCCTCATGGCCTCCGGTCGTTATGCGGGCACACGTGAGGCGCCATTGCTGCGGCTCGATGCGCAGGGCGAGGACTTCGCATGGCGCGACTACCGTCTCGACGCGCTGGAAGCCGATGTGGACATCGACCTCACTGGCGATCCAGGCCGCGCGCAGGGCGTCGTGCGACTGACGGCACTGAAGCTGGGCGAGCGCACCATCGACACCGCCAGCCTCAACCTTACCGGCAGCGGCAATGCGCAGCGCCTGGCGTTCACCGTTGATGCCGCGCCACTGAAGACGACCCTCGTCGCCGAAGGCGGCCTGCGCGAGGGGCTGTGGCAGGGCCAGGTCACCGGCTTCACGATCGATCACCCCGGCTGGCTGGCGCTGCGCAACGAGTCATCCGCCCCGCTGGCCTTCAACCTGCGACAGGCAGAGCTGGGCCAGCTGTGCATGATGGGCGAAGCGGAGCGGGTGTGCGCCAGTGCACGGCGCGCAGCCGACGGCAGCTGGTCGGCGGCGTTTTCCGCCGATGCACTGCCGCTGGCCACCTTCACCGCCGGCCTGAGCCAGGAATACAGCTACGACGGCACCATCGACCTGCGCGGCGAGCTGGCAGGGCAACCCGGCGACCTGCCCACCGGCACTGTGGAAGGGCAACTGATGCAGGCGCGGCTGCGCCATCGTGTGAGCGGTGAGCGCGAGGAAGCGATGTCGCTGGGCACCGGCACGGTGAGGGCCAGTGCAGGCACCGATGCCTTCTCCGTGGAGGTGGAGCTGGATGCGGAGAGCGCCGGCAGCATCCGCGGCCGCCTCGACGGACAGCGCTCGCGCGCGGACTGGCGCGACTACCCCATCCGCGGTTCACTCGACGCGCAGACTGACGGCCTGTCGCTGCTTGACGTATTCATTGGCGAGATCGATCGCGCGACCGGCAGGCTGAACACGCGTGTGCAGGTGGCCGGCACACTGGGCATGCCTACCGTGGAGGGGCTGCTGCAGCTGCGCGATGCCAGCATCGACATCTTCCAGACCGGCACCTCGCTGCGTGAGCTGTCGCTGGATGCGAACTTCGACGCCAATGCGCTGCGGCTTTCCGGTCGCTCGCGTCTTGGCGAGGGCACTGGCGAGCACGGCATGGCGCAATTCGATGGCAACCTCACCTGGCGCGACCGCGAGCCCTATGGCGACCTGCACGTGAAGGGTGAGAGCCTGCTGCTGGTCAATGTGCCGGAGGCGCGCATCCAGGCCTCGCCAGACCTGAACTTCAAGATCGAAGCCCGGCACATCGATGCGCGCGGCACGGTGCGCATTCCCTCTGCGCGCATCGAGCCTGCCGACCTCACCACCGCCGTGCTGCCCTCCAGCGACGAGCGCCTCATCGGCGCACCCGTGATGGATCCCTCGCAGCGCTGGACGGTGTCGAGCAACATCCGCCTGGAGCTGGGCGAGGACGTGCACCTGGAATCCCTGGGTCTCACCGCGCAACTCGGCGGCGCACTGCAACTGCGCTCCGACGGCTCGCAGCTCACGCGCGGCGAAGGCGAGCTGAACATCACCGAAGGCAAATACGCAGGCTTCGGCCGGCAGCTGGACATCGAGCGCGGCCAGCTGATCTTCAACAATGTGCCGCTGGGCGATCCCGGCATCGACCTGCGGGCGCAGAAGGAACTGCCCGAGGCCACCGTGGGCGTGATCGTGCGCGGCACGCTGCGACGACCGGCGGCGCCCATCTTCTATTCCGAGCCGGCGATGCCGCAGTCACAGATTGCCTCGCTGATCCTCGCCGGCGGCTCCCTCACCGCGCTGGGAGAGAACCAGGCTGCTGGCGCCGCGCGCAATGACCTGCTGGCACAGGGCACGGCCATCCTTGCGCAGCGGCTGGGCGGACAGGTGGGGCTGGATGATGTGGGCATCGAGTCAGACACTTCAGACCAGGCCAGCCTTGTGCTGGGCAAGTACCTGTCGGACCGCCTCTACCTTTCTTATGGCATCTCGCTGGCCGAGGCCATCAATACGCTGAAGCTGCGCTGGACCATCACCGACCGCTGGACCATCCGTACGGAGGCCGGCGAGGAGCGCAGTGCCGACGTGGTGTTCACTCTTAAAAAATAGGCCTTCGCCGCGCTGCACCACCCGCGGTCATAACGTGGGGTGGGCGCCGGGAGTGACTGCCTCTTGACCCAGTGTACGATTGTACGCGTACACTAGGTCAGCGATGTTCATCCTCAATCCCCATTCCAGCGTTCCCATCTACCAGCAGCTGGTCGAGCAGGTGCGGCGCATGGTGGCCGGCGGGCAGCTGGCACCCGGCACCGAGCTGCCCTCCGTGCGCGAGCTGGCGCAGGAGCACACCGTGCATCCGATGACGATTTCAAAGGCGTACAGCCAGCTGGAGTCCGAAGGGGTGCTGGAGAGGCATCGCGGCAAGCCGATGCGCGTGGCGGCCATGCGCCGTGACCAGCTCACGCTGGCGGCAAGGCTGAAGCAGATCGAGCCACAGCTGGATGCACTGGCGCTGTCGGCACGTCAGCTGGAGCTTGCGCCGGAAGAGGTGCTGGCGCAGCTGAAGAAGAAGCTGGGAGGCAGGTCATGAAAGCCGTGCTGCAGATCGCGCTGACCTTCTTCAACTTCCTCCCGCTGCAGCGCTGGCTCAGCGCGGCGGGCCTGGTGCTGGTGGCGGTCGCACTGCTGACACGGATCCTGGCGGGTGCCGGTGGTGCCGCTCTTGGCTGCTCGATCGCCGGCGGCATCCTGCTGCTGCTGGGCCCCGTGTTCGGCGGCGGAGTGGCACTGCGCCAGGGATCATCGCTCGCCACCCTCATGCTGCGTCCACACGCCAGGGTACGCCTGCTGCTGGGTACCACGCTGGCTTTGAACTTCGTGGTGTTGCTTGTCACACTGCCTTTCCTGCTCGATGCACCGGTCGGCCCGCGCGGCAATCCGGCGCCTTCCGCTGTGGATGTGTTTGCCGTTGCGTGGGGTTTCGCGGCACTGAACTGGGTGGGCGTATTTGCGGTGTCCAGATACCGCTTCGGCCCGCTCTTCCTGTGGATCATTCCCATCGTGGGAGCGAACCTGCTGCGCTTCCTGCCACCTGGGGAAGTACCAGACCCGATGGTTGCACTGGTCGCAGGCTTGATCCTGTGGATGGCTTTCGCCATCTGGTTCCTGCGCCAGCGCTCGCATGCTCCGCTTGCCTTCGTGGGCCTCGGCGCATCCAGCACAGAGGCGCCGCCTCCCGTGCCGCACTTCCTCGCATCCGCGAGCCCTTCCATGCCCCGGTCCATGTCCCAGGCCCGGCAGCAATGGCTGACCGGCGGGTTGTCGCTGCTGCCCAATGTGGTGGTCGGTGCTGCCCAGGCAGCGCTGGTGCTGATCCTCCTGTTCTGGCTGCTGGACCAGCCGGTGGGCAGGGACAAGGCTCTCCTGGGCAACCTTGTATACATGGGTGTGCACATCGGCGTTTTCCTCGGTGGCTACTGGCTGGTGGGACGCAGTCGTGCCCTGTGGTTGCGAGGCGGTCTCGATCGCGCGGGATTGTTGCGCCACGCGGAAACCAACGGTCTGCTGCCGGCATTGTTGACGTTGTTCACCGCTGCGCTGGTGATCATCGCCGCGCAGGCGTGGCTGCGCCCTGACCTGCTGACCACCATCCTGCTCAATGCCCTTGCACAAGTGTTGCTGGGCCTGTGCCTGGCCTACTGGGGACTGTCATTCACCCACGGCTGGTCGTTGACGATGGCGATCGAGTCCCTTGGCGCATTCATGCTGCTTCTGGTGGGTAACATCGCACTTGGCGCAGGCCGGTCGCCGCCATTCCTGCTCCGCTCCATGGCTGTACTTGCCGTGCTTGCGCTGCTGCTGCGGCTGCACGCCCACCGGCGCTGGCGCCACCTCGACTGGCGCGTGAAGCGACCACGGCTGAACCAGGGATTGGCCGTGAGGGCCCGCACATGACTCACCACAGCACCCTCGCGCCCGATCGCAGCACAGGCACAACCAGGAGCCAGACCATGACCGCCGCCGTCAGCACCAGCCAACTTTCCAAGGCCTTCGGCAGCCATTTCGTGCTGCGCGACATCAGCACCCAGGTGCAGCCGGGCGATGTGGTCGGCGTCATCGGCAAGAACGGCGCCGGCAAGACCACGCTGCTGGAAACCATGCTGGGCTTCTCACCCGCCACCAGTGGCAGCGTGCGCATCTTTGGCGAGGACCCCATGTCGATGTCCGCAGCAACCAAGGCGCGCATCGGCTTCGTGCCACAGCAGGACGAGCTGCTGCCCACACTCACCGGCCGCCGCCAGCTGGCACTCAACGGCAGCTTCTACCCGCGGTGGGACAACGCGCTGCTGGAGCGACTGGCCAGCGAGTGGGAGGTGCCGCTCGACCGCCGCAGCGGAGAGCTCTCCGGCGGCGAGAAGCAGAAGCTCTCGACGCTGATGGCGCTGGGCAACCAGCCGGACCTGCTCGTGCTGGATGAGCCTGTGGCCAGCCTCGATCCCCTGGCACGCCGGCGCTTCCTGCAGCAGCTGCTGGAAATCGCCACTGATACCACCCGCGCGGTGATCTTCTCCTCGCACATCGTGTCCGATCTCGAGCGTGTCGCAAACCGCATCTGGATCCTGCGCGAGGGCCGGCTGCTGTGGGACGGCGAGACCGAGAAGCTCAAGCAGTCTGTGCAGCGCCTGCACATCAATGCCAATCGCGCACTGCCCGCCAATCTGGGCGTGCCCAATACGCTCAGCGAGCGGCGGGCTTCCAATGGCAGCAGCGCCACGGTGACTGTGCGTGATCCGTCGCCCATCCTCATTGACGATCTGGCGGCACGCCTCGATGCCCATGTCGAGAGCGAGGGACTGGGGCTGGAGGACATCTTCCTGGAGATCCACGCATGAACTCGGTGCTGCGCATTGCGCTCACCTATTTCTACATGCTGCCGCTGCAGCGCTGGCTGAATATCGCCGGCCTGCTGCTGCTTTCCTGCGGCGCGCTGATGGCCTTCTTTGGCCTGCCGGTCAACGGCGCCAGGGCGGTGTTCACTCTGTGCACCTTTGGCGTGACCCTCATCCTGCTCGTACCGTCCTTCGGCGGCGGGCTTGCGATGCGACTGGCTTCCCGACCTTCCATCGTGCACCTGCGCCCACATGGCCGATTCAAGGTGCTGCTGGGCTCCACGCTGGCAATGACGCTCGTGGCGCTCATTGCGGTCATTCCCGCTGCCACTACGCAGTGGTTCATTGCCACCAGCGGGCATGGACCCGGCTCGCGCTATCCGCAGGCACTGGAAACACTGGCATTCTTCTGGCCAGTCGCGGCAGTCGGATGGATCCTGATCTTCGCAGCAAGCCGCACGCTGCTGCTCGCCCTGGCGTTCCCGCTGATCCCCATGGGCGCGCTGCAGCTGCCCGTTCTCCTGCAGCGGTTTCCAGCCTTCAGGCCACATCACCTGGTCGCCATCGGCGCCAGCGCCTGGCTGATGTTCGGGCTTTGGTACCTGCTTGGAAAAGACGCGAAGCCAGCCGCAGCCCCCAACGGCGCCTTCGCCAACCCCGGCTCGGGCCCGGTGCAGTACCAATGGCTCGTCGGCGCAAGGAACGAAGAGTCTGGTGAAAACACGCCCGCGCGAGCCATGGCCTGCTACCTGCTGGGCACCAGCTCGATCCGCGTTTTCGTCTTCACCGGACTATGGCTGACGGCCATCTTCCTGGGCATGGCCCTGCTGATACCGAGCTCGAAACCGCAGGGTGGACTGCTGCTGTTCATGCTGCCATTCCTTGGTGTGAATTCCGCAATCATGGGATTCAGTGCTGCGCGGCGCGCGCGGCTGTTGTGGCTGCGCAATGGCTTGCACCGCAGTGAGCTGTTCCGGCTGACCGAAAGGATCGCGCTGCGAGGTCCGATGACTACCTGGGGCATCGTGGGTGGCGCCATCACCGTGTTCATGCTGGTTACGCAGCCGGGCAGCGCACAAACGGTGCTGACGTTCGTCGCCGCCCAATGCCTCTTCGCCGTGTGCCTGTTCTACACGGGCATGGCGCTGGTGCGGAACTGGGACGCCAGCGATGTCGCACTCAGCCTCGGCATCCTGCTGCTGATGATCATCCAGATGATCTACGCCCATCCCCTGGGCGGCATACCGCCGCTGCAACCGCTCATCACGCTGCTGGTCGCCGCTGTTTTGCTGCTGCCGGTGCGCTGGTATGCGAAGTGGCGCTGGACCGGGCTCGACTGGCGACTCATCAGGCCGCCCCAGCTTGACTGGCGGAGACGCTGATGCAAACCACGCTTCCTCTCCCGGCAGCGCGCGGCATCCGGCACTGGGAGCTACGGGCACTGTTCACGAGCCCATGGCTGGCACTGGCCATTCCGCTGCTGGTTCCGCTGGTTGTGCTGTACGGATGAGCGGTGCGCGAGGTCGCAAGGACTGGTTCACAGGAAGGGATTGACGATCCTCACGCCCTCGAGCTGGCGACCATGTGCCATGTCTTCAGTCAGGATCTCGCTGCAGCCCTGCGCCACGGCCGCGGCAACGATGGCGCTGTCCCAGAACGACAATCGGTGTGCAGCCCTGATGGCCAGAGCGTGCCGCATCACCGCCACGTCGTTGTCCTGCACGGCGAACCGCATCCAGGTCTCTATCAGCCCAACCGCCAGTTCATGAGTTATCCGGTCGCCGCGACTCTCGCGCGTGGCCTGCGCATAGAACTCCTGCAGGACCTGGATGGATAACGCGCAGTCGTCGCGATCCAGCAGCTCTATGGCGACCTGCCGTTTGCGCGCCTCTTCTGGTGCGCCACTGATGGAATACAGCAGGACGTTGGTATCGAGAAAACGGGTGGCGGTCATCGATCGCCGCGGGCGTGGATCTCATCGCGTGGGAGCCGATCGCCCGCCCGAAAGCCGGTGATGCGAAGTCGCAATGCGCGTTCCTCGCGGCGCAGCCGCTCCGCCTCGCTTTCCCCCGATCCGAGGTCCTCAAGATAGCTGCGTACCAGCGCCGAGACAGATGTGCCGAGCTGCGCCGCCGCTACCCGGGCGCGCCGGTAGATCTCGTCATCAAGTGAAACTGTGATGTTTTTCACGTTCACACAGTATACCTCCGTGTCGGGGAGGTCAATTTTCCGTCAGTGACGGAGGCGAACCGATGCGCAAATCTCCTCTACTGAAACCAAATGCTGTTGACACAAAGAATAATATGCACAAGAATTGAATAATTATGCACGCCGACCGTCACCAGGCCGACCGCCGCAACAGCATCCTGCGCCACCTCAGCGCCGGTGCCGTGCGTCGCCAGTCCGACCTGGTCGACCTGCTGAAGCGCGATGGCTTCGAGGTCACCCAGTCCTCCGTCAGCCGCGACATGCGCGAGCTCGGCGTGCTCAAGGCGCAGGGCCGCTACCTGCCACCCGGCGCCGATGCCTCGCCCGCCCAGGGCAGCTTCGACGCCATCGCCCGCTTCGTGCGCGAGGTGAAGACGGCTGGCCCTTCCATCACCGTCATCAAGACCTCCACCGGCGCCGCCGGCAGCGTGGCCGTGGCGATCGACCGCGCCGGCTGGCCGGAGATCGTCGGCAGCATCCAGGGCGATGACACCATCTTCATCGCCACCGAAGACGGTGCCGCGCAGCGCGCGCTGCTCGACCGTCTTCGCTCCGTCTTCCGCATCTAGAAGAAACAACGCATGACGCAGACTGCAAGCAAGGGCGGCAAGCCCATCGTTCTGGCCTATTCCGGCGGCCTCGACACCTCCTTCCTGGTGCCGTGGGTGGCGGAGAACACCGGCCGGCCCGTGATCACCGTCACCGTGGACACCGGCGGCATCGACGCCGCTGCCGCGAAGATGCTGGGTGAACGCTCGAAGGCGCTCGGCGCCATCGCGCACCACCAGATCGACGCGCGCGCCGACTACTTCGAGCAGGTACTGCGCTTCCTCATCATGGGCAATGTGCGGCGGGGCAATCTCTATCCGCTGTGCGTGGGCGCCGAGCGCGTGATGCAGGCGCAGACCATCGCCCGCGTGGCGCATGAGCTGGGCACCGACACCATTGCCCATGGCTGCACGGCCGCGGGCAATGACCAGGTGCGCTTCGAAGTGGCCCTGCGCACGCTGGCGCCCGATCTTGAGATCTACGCACCCGTGCGCGACCGCACCTTCAAGCGTCAGGAAGAGCTGGAATACCTGCAGGCGCGCAACATGCCGATCCCGCCGCATGGCGCCGCGTATTCCATCAACCGCGGCCTGTGGGGCGTGACCATCGGCGGCACCGAGACCCTCACCTCCAAGGGCAGCATCCCCGACAGCGCCTGGGTGTTGTCGAAGGATGCCTTCGACAAGCCGCAGCAACCGGAGCGGCACACCATCGGCTTCAAGGATGGCCGCCCGTCGAGCCTCAACGGCAAGGCGCTGTCCCCCGTCGACCTCATCGAGCAGCTCGAGGTGATCGGCGCGAAGTTCGGCATCGGCCGCGGCATCCACCTGGGCGACACCATCATCGGCACCAAGGGCCGCGTCGCCTTCGAGGCGCCGGCGCCTGAGATCCTGCTCACCGCGCACCGGGAGCTGGAGAAGCTGGTGATGACGCCGCGCCAGCAGCGCATCAAGGAGATGGTGTCCGCGCCCTATGGCGACCTGGTGCACGAGGGCCAGCTGCTTGATCCGGTGTGCCGCGACATCGAGGCGCTGATGCTCTCCTCGCAGTCGCGCGTCACCGGCGAGGTGCACGTGCTGCTCAGGCCGGGCTCCTGCTTCATCGAGGGCGTGGAATCGCCCTACTCGCTGATGAAGGCTTCCAAGGGCGTGTATGGCGAGGCCGTGGGCGAATGGAGCCCGCAGGACGCGCTCGGATTTTCGAAGATCGTCGCCCTCACGGGCGTGTTCCACACCCGCGCCGGGCAACAGGCGCAAGCGCAGAAGGACCAGTGACGATGAGATCGGTTGTAGTGGACAAGATCGGTTCGGTAACCCAGGCGCTGAACCTGAAGCACGAGTTGCGCATTTCCGAAGAGATTCCGGCCGAGGAAGGCGTGGCGCTGGTCGTGGAGATCCTCACCAACAAGTCCACCTACAACACCCTGGAGCTCACCAGTGGCCGCATGGCCAAGGTGGTGAAGGGGGATATCGTCGTCGGTGCGCTGGGTCCGCGCCGCGCACTGTTCGGCTACTCGGGCCATGTGCCAAAGAGCGTGAAGGCCGGCGATGTCATCCAGATGCTCAACATCGGTGGCGTGCTGGGCAAGTGCGACTCGGTGAACCCGGACAAGGGCACGCCCTTCGACTGCAAGGTGCTGGGCGTGGTGCTGCAGTTCCCGTATCTGGGCGAGCGCATCGGCGTGCCGGCGCGTGTCGGCTCGCGCAAGCTCGACTACGACGCCAAGCTCGACACCCATGGCGTGCCGGTGGTCGCTTTGGCCGGCACCTGCATGGAGGCGGGCAAGACCGCCGCCGCCTGCTCCATCGTGTCGCGCATGCGGCACCGGGGCCTCACGGTGGATGTGTTCAAGGCCACCGGTGTTTCGCTGCGGCGTGACATCCTGGCGATGGCCGACTCCGGCGCCCGCAATGGCCTGATCTTTACCGACCTCGGCGTGGTGACCACCACCGGCAAGAGCGGCCCGGCGCTGACGCGCTCCATGCTCACCGAGCTTGCGGCCAAGAAGCCGGACGTGATCGTGTTCGAGCTGGGCGACGGCCTGATCGGCACCTATGGCGTGGATGCCATCCTCGAATGCGAGGACATCGTGAAGGCCATGACCTGCGTGGTGCTTTCCGCCAACGACCCGGTCGCGGCCTGGGGCGGCGTGAAACTGCTGCGCGAGCGGTTCAAGGTGGAGCCCGCCGTGGTCACCGGTCCGGCCACCGACAACAGCGTGGGCGTGGAAATCATCGAGGAGCAGATGAAGGTGAAGGCGTTCAATGCCATCACCAATGGCGCTGCGCTGGGTGACCACCTCATCGACAAGCTCGGGCTGTCGGCGAAGTTCCCGAAGGTGCCGAACTGAATGACCGCGCGCATCCCCACCATCGTGCTCGGCGGCACCGGCTATGTGGCCGGCGAGCTGTTGCGCCTGATCGCCGGCCATCCAAACTTCGAACTGGCCGGCATCCTATCCGACAGCCAGCCTGGCGAGCCGGTGGCGAAGGCGTTCGGCCATCTGGCGCCTGTTTATCCGGACACGAAGTTCTCTTCCATGGAGGAGATCGAGAAGCTGATTTCGACGCTGCCGCGCAGCGCCGTGTTCTCGGCTGCGCCCCATGGCGCTTCCGCCGCGCTGATCGACAAGCTGCTGACCAGGGCTGAAGCGGCTGGCACGCAGCCCAGCGTCGTGGATATCTCCGCCGACTACCGCTTCGCCAGCAACGCCGCCTACGCCGCGGTGTACAAGCATGACCACGGCGCGCCCGCGCGACTGTCGCAATTCACCTGCGCGGTGCCCGAGCACCTGGCCAGCTCGCCCACGCCGCACATTGGCCACCCGGGCTGTTTCTCCACCGCCATCCTGCTGGCCTCGGTGCCGCTGCTGAAGCTGGGCATTGCCACGCCAACGCTGTTCGTCAGCGGCGTCACCGGCAGCACGGGCGCGGGCCGCAAGCCCATCGAGGGCACACATCATCCGCAGCGGCACAGCGACCTGTATGCCTACAACGCGCTGGCGCACCGGCATGCGCCGGAAGTTGCCGCCGTGGCCAAGGCTGCCAGCGGCGTGGACGCGCACTTCGCGTTCGTGCCGCACTCCGGTCCCATCGCCCGGGGCATCCACGCCACCGTGCAGGCGCAGCTGGCCCGGCCTGCCTCGCAGGCCGAGCTGCTGGAAGCCTTCCAGAAGTTCTACGCCCACTCGCCCTTCGTCACCGTGAGCGCCTCGCCGCCGCGGGTGAAGGATGTGGCCGCCAGCAACTACGCACGCCTCTCCGTGGCCACCGATGGCAAGACGGTCGCCGTGATGAGCGTGCTGGACAACCTCAACAAGGGCGCCGCTGGCGGCGCCGTGCAGTGGATGAACCGGCTGCATGGCCTGCCCGAGACCGCAGGTTTGACGGCGCCGGCCGCAGGCTGGACGTAAGGCAAATCCGCACCGCTCGAAATTTGCCAAGCGTCCACCCCTGAATATTTTCCTCACCCACAAGGAGCCTTGACCGCAAGGAAGTCACCATGAGCACCGCAACCGCCCAGGCCGCAAGCCCTCTCCACGAAGCCCAGCGCGATCCGCTGGCACCCGTCTTCGCCCAGTACCCGCTCGAGGTGCTGCGCGGTGAGGGTGTGTGGCTGATCGCGCCCGATGGCCGCCGCGTGCTCGACCTCTACGGCGGCCATGCTGTTGCCGCGCTGGGTTACGGCCATCCGGCCTGGACCAAGGCCGTCAACGACCAGACGCGCAACCTGAACTTCCAGAGCAATGCCGTGCCGCTGGACGTCCGGCTGCGCGCCGCGCGCAAGCTCATCGCCTTCTCGAAGCTGCCCATCGCCAGCGTGTTCTTCGTGAACAGCGGCGCCGAGGCCAACGAGAACGCGCTGAAGATGGCCTTCACCATGAATCCCGGCCGCACCGAGGTGGTGGCGCTGGAGCAGAGCTTCCACGGCCGCACCGCCGGCGCCGGCGCGCTTACCTGGGGCGCGCAGAAGAAGTGGTATGGCTTCCCGCGCACGCCATTTGATGTGACCTTCCTGCCGCGGCGGGATGCCAGCGCGCTCGATCGCATCACGGACAAGACCGCCGCCGTGATCGTCGAGCCCATCCAGGGCTACGCCGGCGCCTTCGACCTGGGCCGGGAATATCTCACCGCCCTGCGCAAGCGCTGCGATGAGACCGGCGCCGTGCTGATCTTCGATGAGATCCAGTGCGGCTTCGGCCGCTGCGGCGAGCCTTTTGCCGCCAACCTCTATGGCGTGCTGCCCGACATGATCACCAGTGCCAAGGCACTGGGCAACGGCTTCCCCGTCAGCGCGCTGCTGATGATGGAGAAGGCCGCGAAGGCGGTGAAGCTCGATGCCCTCGGCACCACCTTCGGCAGCGGGCCTGTGGCCAGCGCGGCCGTCGAAGCCTGCGTCGATGCCATCGAGAGCGAGCACCTGCTCGACAACGTGCGGCGCGTGGCGAAGTACATCCGCGACACCTGCATCGTTGGTCCCGTGACCGGCCATCAGGGCGCCGGCTTCCTTACTGGCCTCATCTGCAAGGTGCCGGCCAAGGAAATCCAGAAGGCCCTGCTCACAGACCACAACATCCTCACCGGCACCAGCGGCGATCCGAACGTATTGCGCCTGTTGCCGCCTTTCACACTCAGGGAGACCGAGGTCGATCTGCTGTCTGCCGCACTGAAGCGGCTGGGATAGACCTCTTGCACAACATGAAACGTTTCATCGACCTCGCGGACCTCGAGCCAGTCGGCGTGCGCGACCTCATCGGCCTCGCCAGCCGGCTCGAGCGCTCCAAGCGCCCGCAGGCACTGGCCGGCAAGGTGCTGGGCCTGCTGTTCATGAACCCCAGCCTGCGCACACTGGCTTCGTTCCAGGCCGGCATGGCACGCATGGGCGGCAGCTCCTTCGTCATCACTCCCGGCGCCGGCACCTGGCAACTGGAGACCAAGACCGGCGCCGTGATGAATGGCGACCGCGCCGAGCACATCAAGGAAGGCATTCCCGTGCTGGCCTCCTATGCCGACGTGCTCGGCATCCGCGCCTTTGCCGAGGGCGTGAACCTCGAGAATGACCTCAACGAGGTGGTGTTCAAGCAGATCGCGGATCTGGTGGACAAGCCGCTGATCAACATGGAATCGGCGATGAACCACCCCTGCCAGGCGCTGGCGGACTGGAAGACCATGGACGAGCTCAACGTGCCCGACAACGGCAAGTTCGTGCTCTCCTGGGTGAACCATCCGCGCGCGTTGCCGCTGGCCGTGCCCGCAGCCGCCATGACCATGGCCGCCCAGCGCGGCATGGAAGTGGTGGTGCTGCGTCCTGAAGGCTATGAGATTCCGCAGACGCTGGCCGACAAGGCGCGCCGCCTCGCCAAGGCCTCCGGCGGCTCATTCACCGAGACCACCGACCGCACCGCCGCCATGAAGGGCGCGCATGTGCTCTATGCCAAGGAGTGGGGCTCGACGAAATACTACGGCGACGCCAAGGCCGATGGCGAACTGCGCAAGCGCCTCAAGGAATGGATGGTGGACGAAAGCTGGTTCGCCGGCGCCGACGCCAAGGCGCATTTCATGCACTGCCTGCCGGTGCGGCGCAATGTCGCCGTTGCCGACTCCCTGATCGATGGCCCACGCAGCGCCGTGCTGCGCGAAGCCTACAACCGCATGCCGGCCCAGATGGCCGTGCTGCACCGCCTGCTGTCCTCCTGAAGGGAAAGACGATGATCATGTACAGCCCTGAGAAGTCCCTTGCCATCCGTGCCCTGCGCAGCGCCGCGCCTTACATTCGCCTGTACAAGGGGAAGACCTTTGTCATCAAGGCCGGTGGTGCCGTGTTCGGCGACCTGGCTGCGACCAGCGCGCTGATCGAGCAGATTGCCATCCTGCATACCCTCGGCATTCGGGTGGTGATGGTGCACGGTGGCGGCCCGCAGCTGACGGAGGTAACCGAGGCCATGGGCGTGCCCACGAAGATGGTGCAGGGGCGGCGGGTTACCGATGAGAAGTCGCTGGATGCCACCTCAATGGTGCTCAATGGGCTCATCAACACCAGGCTGCTGACCATCTGTCGCGAGCATGAGATCGATGCCGTCGGTGTCTCGGGTGTCGACGCCGGCCTGATCACCGCGCATAAGCGCGGCCCAGTGAAGGTCGAAGGCGAGATGGTGGACTATGGCTTCGTCGGAGACATTGATCTGGTCGATGACTCGGTGCTCAAGAAGCTGCTCGATTCCGGCCTGATGCCCGTGGTCAGCCCCCTCTCTGCCGATGACAAGGGCCAGCTGTTGAACATCAATGCCGACACCGTGGCCGCCGCCATCGGTGCTGCGCTCGATGCAGAGAAGCTCATCCTCTGCACTGGCGCGCCCGGCATCCTGGAGAACGTGGCTGACACCGGCTCGGTGATCTCGTACACGGACCTGAAGGGCCTGGACAAGCTGCGTCAGACCGGCGCCATCAAGGACGGCATGCTGCCCAAGGCCAAGGCCATCGAGGAAGCCATCCGCGGCGGCGTGCGCCGCGTGCACGTGATCAGCTACGACGCGCCCGACAGCATCCTCACCGAGGTGTTCACCAACGAGGGTATGGGCACGCTGATCGTGAATGACATCAAGGCGTTGAGCGCCGCTGAACAACAGGGCGGGAAGGGCTGAACCATGAGCCGCCTGTGGGACAAGGGCACGCCGCTCGATGACCGGGTGCTGGCCTTCACGGCCGGCGAGGACCACGCGCTCGACGAGCGCCTGGTGCAGTACGACGTGCGCGCCTCCATCGCACACGCCCGCATGCTGGCTGGGCGGGGCCTGATCACACAGGATGACTTCGCCGCCATCGAGAAGGGGCTGACCGAAGTCGGCGCCGAGCACGCCAACGGCGAGTGGAAGATCACGCTGCAGGACGAGGACGGCCAGACCGCCCTCGAGAAGCACCTGACGGCCAAGATCGGCGCCGCGGGTGGCCGCGTGCACCTGGGCCGCTCGCGCAACGACCAAGTGCTGACCGCTCTGCGGCTGTACATGAAGGATGCCGCCACCCAGCTCGCCGAAGGCGTGGACAAGGTGGTGGCAGCGCTCGACGAGCTGGTGGACAAGCAGGGCAGCATCGCCCTGCCCGGCTACACCCACATGCAGCAGGCCATGCCCAGCTCCGTGAAGCTGTGGGCGGGCGGATTCGCCAACGAACTGCGCGACGATGCTACCGGCCTGCGCGCCACGCTGCGCCGTATCGACAAGAGCCCGCTGGGCTCGGCCGCCGGCTATGGCGCGCCCGCGCTGAAGCTGGATCGCGAGGCCACCGCCAAGGAGATGGGCTTCGCAAGCGTGCAAGTGCCCGTCACCTCGGTGCAGCTCTCGCGCGGCAAGGCCGAAAGCCAGCTGCTGTTCGAGATCGTGATGACCATGCAGGACCTGGGCCGCGTGGCCAGTGACCTGATGCTGTTCTACACGGCTGAGTTCGGGTTCGTGAAGCTACCGGATGCGTTCACCACCGGCTCATCGATCATGCCGCAGAAGCGGAATCCAGATGTGTTTGAGCTGGTGCGTGGCCGGACCGCGACGGCGCATGGGTGCCTGACGGAGGCGCTGGGGATTTTCGCGAAGCTGCCTTCGGGGTATCAGCGGGATCTGCAGTTGCTGAAGTTTCCGTTGTTCCGCGGGATCGACATTTGCGGGCAGACGCTGGACATCATGGCTGCTGCGTTGGCGGAGGTGGTGTTTGATCAGGCCTCGATCAAGGCGAAGGTGATTCCAGGGATTGACGCGGCGGATCAGGCGTATGAGCTGTCCTTGAAGGAAGGCATCCCATTCAGAGAAGCCTATAAACGAGTCTCCGCCAGACTAAATGCGAGCTGATGGACACCATTCCGGAATTCATCCGCTCGATCAGCTTTCGTGCGAAATTGCCGAGAGCGGCCAAAAGCCGAGGACCGTGTGTCACGGCATGTCCGATGCCCCACGGCACACGAGCCAGTTCAAGTCATTCAGAACGGCCGGCGTGAGATTGAGGCTGGACAAGGTCGCATCTGTGTCGAACCGTTTCATCGCGCGCCCAACGAGGGCGCCTTGCGGCTGTAACTGCTCCCTGTCTTCAGCCACAAACGCCCCACGTAGTACGTTGAGGTCAAGTTTTACCGCAAGCTCTTGAAGTTCAGCGGGCAGTGGAAGACCCGCAGGACCGCTGGACAATGCGATCACAAGCGGCCGTGCGGCAAACCCGCTTCCCCTCCTGATCGTCGCGGCGACCACCGCGTCGATAATTCCCGGCGCATAGACGCTGATGTCGGAGAGGTTTCCGTCGAGGAGCAATACTGCCCCCCCGCCGCCTTCTGCCAAATTGACTTCCAACCGCTCATTCGCGATCAGACCAATCGGAACTTCGCACACTGTGCTTTCGCCCACCGAAAGCACTCGCGCGAGATCTTCCGCCAGAACGCGCGCCCCGCTTCCACGAGTGATGATCGGGAGGCTCACCGCAACGGCGGCACTGAGAAGTCGCTCCACTCGTTCGCAGGTTTCTGTCGGCAGTCCGTACTTGCGAAGTACGTCCCTCACCTGACCCCCCGAAGCCTCCATCCTGCTGATCGACACGCCAGCGGATACGGGAAGCGGCTTCCCCACAATCGGATCGGGGGACGCATCATTTGGCGAAATTTCCATCTTTGCAACACCAGGCACGTCACGACCGATCAGCGCGAGCAATACGGATGCCTCGCCCAGCGCCTCAATCTCCTTCTCGGATGCCTTTCGGAACGCTTTGACGACAGCCGCGCGCACGTCCTTGGACTTCTTTTCCACCTCCGAGCGCAGTTCCTTGAGCTTCGCGTCGAGTCCCTCGCGTTCCTGCCGCAATCTCTCGATCGCACGGGTTTCCTTCTGCTTCTCCGCTGCCAAATCGGCGACGTGCAACTCGACGCGTCGCTCCACATCAGCCCGAACGTCCGCCGAGGTCATCAGCAGCTTCACGAGTTCCTCATAGTCCTCCCCCGCTGCGGCCAGGGACTGCACGTTCTCCGCAAGCCGCGCCCTGGACAGGTCGTCTATACCCAAGGACTCGTCGCGCAGCATGTCCTGCAGCGTATTCGCCTGAGCCTTGGTGAGATTGGCCTGCAACCGACGTTGTGCATCACCGAGGAGGCGGACCGCCGCCGCTGCGAGCGGTGCGCAACTCAGCCTTCCCGTGGGCGGCGGGAGTGGCGCGAGAACATAGGTACCGCTCGACAGTTCCACGCCATCGAGATGGCCCCAGGTATCCAGGACCCAGTCGTAGTCCCGGGCCGACAGACGCGCCAACGAATCCACCCCCGGCTTCACACAAAGATCATCGGTAGTCACAAACACGGCCGGACGCGCGTACGGCGTACG
Source organism: Pseudomonadota bacterium (assembly GCA_030852845.1). Taxonomy (GTDB): domain Bacteria; phylum Pseudomonadota; class Gammaproteobacteria; order Steroidobacterales; family Steroidobacteraceae; genus ZC4RG30. Next base: position 24,927 of record JALYWF010000081.1, on the reverse strand, counting down.
CGCGTAGTCCTCGATGGCTTTGCGAACTAGGTGCGCCTCTTTGGTGCTGTACGGCAGGCGCACCACAGGTATCAGCGTGGAATCCAGGACCTCCCTCGCACGGACCTTCACAGGCAGGTTCGTGACGTGTGACTCGACTCGGTACATCACGGCCTCGCCGGACCGCGGTTCGGGCAGGCCCCGATTAGTAAATATGGCCACTCTGCCATCGGTTCTGATCACGTCGCGCAGGTCGGCGTCATCCAGGCGGAACGGACCGCTTTCATCAACAAAGGCTTCCACCTTCGCCATGAATGGCCCCGAACGGGGGGAATGTACCCGGGTCGCAAGCACCGGGAGCCCTAGGTAGTCGACATCCTCTTCTCTCGCGCGCACCGCCGGCGCAATGGCGCGCAGGCCCTTGCGAACCGGGGCCGGCGCTGCGGGGCTCTCCGTGTCCTCGATCAGCTTTTCGATGTGAGGCAGCGCGCGCCTGCCCTCATCCGTCGTCAGCTCGATTGGTGGAACACGCCGGTCCCACCTGGCCAGAATCGCCGCCGCCTCCCGTAGCACCGGATTCGCGACGTGGTCCACGGTCTCGGTGCCGCACAGCCATTGACCAAACGCGATCCACTCCCCTTCGCTCGGCGTCGCGATGTCGGGTGCGACCGGCTCGACGACATCTTCCATGTCCTTCTTGGGTGAAGTGGATAGGAACCAAATCCAGTCCTCCCTCGGGTTCTCCTTGTAGAGTTCCTTCAAACCCGCCCGTGCCATGGCTGCCATGTCTTCGGGTTGGAACTTCACTCCGTGCTCTTCGACGGCCCGATAGCGCGGAATCCACTGGTCCTGGCCGACGCTGCATTCCTCGTTCTCGAGTTCCTGAATCCACGCACCCAGGACCCGATGAGCCTCCTCGGAGAACTGGTGGACCAGCATTTTCGCTGCAGCGGCGTCCGAGGGAAGGTTCTGCACCTTCACGCCGCACATGAGCAGCCGCTGTTTCTTCTCCTTGAAGAATTCCTTCAGCTCGCCGGACTTGAGCCCTAAGCCCACGAGGTAGTCGAATCGATCACGGTTGATGTCATGTGGAATCATCGCCATTCACTCAATGACTTGGACATTGCCCGAACCTGTGGTCCCAGTTCCGTGCGCCACGATGCCAAAGCGAGCCTTCGGAACACCCCCTCATCGCAAAGGGAGCCGGGAACGACGACCCGCTCTCCACTGCCCCCATTCCCTGTGCCAGCCACCGAGAGCAACCATGTCGCCCGTTCGCGCAGCTGCGACGGAAAGCGACGAATCGGCTCCGGAACGACTGCTGCCTCGGCCACCCACTCCAGCGAACCCAAGCGCGCCGCGTCGAGCCGCATGCCGGGCAACATCAGAACTGCTGCCCCGAAAGCCCCGTCATGACCGAGAGCCCGACCGTCAAGATTCACAATAGCGCCGACTGCCGGATGCCCCCAAGCCAGTTGCAGCGGCACAGACATCCTCCCCCCGGCGATCAGCGCATCGAGCGCGGACTGCGCGTAAGCCAATGCGACCGGCTCCTGTTCGGCCAGCTGCACCAAGACCGCAGCAGGAGCTGTGCCGGTTCCGGCCTCGACCACGAACGTCTCATGAGGCAGGTCATTGACGAACATGTCGTACGTTCCCTCTTGGAGGCCCTGAACGCTCACGTTCTGCCTAGAGAATCGCTCCAACACATTCACGCCCGTTTTGGCGTCGGCAATTCGGATATCCACGGCCCGATCCGTGCGTATGGACAATTCGCCATCGACCGGGTCATAGACCGGGAAGCCGGACTCTGCCGTCGCCCAGGGCCAGGGCGACTCAATCCACGCCTTCGGGCGCGCAGGACGAATCCTCCTCTCCAGCCATTGAACGAGTTCCATGAACTCATCGCCGGTGTACGCGCCCTCGGGCAACTGAACCTTGTATATGTGCCATCCGCTCGCGAAACCCAGTTTCTCGACCGTGCACAGCCTGACGCCTCGCGCGTGCGGATCGAGCGCGACACGACTCACCCAATGCAGTGACTGTCCGTAGGCCACCGATTGGCCGGGCAGAACCTGTCGTCCTACCGCGGTACTGGCGTCGAAGACAGCGCCCGCAGCATCGAGCGACTGTCGTCCGCATGCCAGTAGCTCCAGGTATTCGTCAGCGACGTCGCCCGAATCACGCACAATCCACTGCCCATCCACGAGTGGAAACTCAATGCGATGCCCGTTGCGCAGGTTGCCGGCGCGAAATTGGCGCGATGTCTGGAACGCCTCGACCTCGACGGCGCCGCTCCAGCTCGCGCCAGTCGCGGGAGGCAACCAATAGGCAAGCCGTGGACCGCCGATCGACATGGAAAAAGACAGGTAGCTCGTGGCAATTCCCGGTCCGACCATCCGTCCTTCCCCGGGTGGCCGTCTCCGATACTCGAACCGCGAGGGGGTGTAGTTCTCGCAATCCGGCTTCGCCGCTCCTTGCAGGTGCGCGAAATGGTCCGCGCGCTCGGGGCCTCTCCTAATCTGTACCCGGGCTCCACACGTCGGACAGCGGTACGTCGATCCGGCGCGCCCCAAGTCCGCGGGGACCTCACGACCGGTCGAAGGCTCAACCGCGAAAAACACGCTGCCCCTCGCTCGCTGCGACCTCCGGAGACTGCGGCCGCAGCAGCATCTGCTTCAGTATCTCTTCCCTCGTCACCGACTGGTAGCTCAAGTCCCGCCCCGCTCGGGGTCGCAGCCATCGCTCCGCCGCTGCCTCGCCCACATCTGCGGCGGAAAGGAGGGACTTGTACGACGGCTTGACCTTCTTCCCCTGCAGCACCGACACAGCGTTGTCGGCCACCAGACCCAGGAACACCTGCCGCGCCAACCCGTGCTTGAGCAGGGCTGGATTCATGTCCAGCAGCTCAAGGCTGCGCCGAATCGCGCGCATCTTCCAATTGGGGCCATCCCCGAACCGGTGGTTCTTCTCGTACGTGTCCTTCTTCGCCTTCAAGTACGCACGCATTTCCGCAAACAGCCCATCCGGAAAATGAAAGTGCCCGTACCCGCTGGTGTAACCGACCGGGCTCAGATACTCCGTGCCCCCAAGGCGCAACCGGTTGTACACCGACGATCTGCCAAGGGCCGATGTGGTGGTAACGGCAACGAGGTGCGCGTTCTTGGCTTTCCCCGATATCACACCATCCGTCTCTCCGTACTTGGCGCGGAAATCCCGGACAACCTCTTTGGAACGCAGAAGGCAGGCAATGAGCTTGCCGCCGAGGAGACGGTTGTAGGGCGGCACGGCGCCCACCACATACCCGTCCATCAGATGGATCAGCCGCTCACTGCGGTCATCAGAACTCCAGCCGATCTCTCCATCGCGGGCGCGAAGATTGAACACCGGGTCGGTGAGCGCGAACAGCCCGACGAGGCGATTGACCGAATCGTCCCAGACGAGGTATCGGAGCCTGCGCCCGAACCCTTGCGACACGGGAATGCTCCACAACAGCGTGGCGAAGCGAAACAGGTCCGCCTGCCAGGTCCCCTTGTGCACCAGCTCCAGCCGCACCTTGAATCGCTTCAGGTCGATCTCCGTACCGTTGGCAAAGTGTTTGATCAGCTCGGCCTGGTTCTCCGCTAGGAACTTCCCCTCCTTGTAGCGCCGTTCCTCGCGTTGCGAGAGATGCAGCGACCGGTAGCTGGCCTTGTCCAGACTCGGCGGAACGAGGATGCCACCCGGCCCCTTGGTGTACCCAAGACCCTTCAGGTGCTCCCGAACCTTGCGACGAAGCCGCGCCTCGCGCGCGGCGATGCGTACAACTGCCATTACTTCCCCACTACGGCGGCATCTTCAGAATGCAAGACGGCAGGTCCTTCTCGACCTCGAACTGGCTGAACACCACGTCCTGACGCCAAGTGTCCGGGATATCTTCTGGATCACGCAGCGACGGGCGCAGGTGGAGCCTCGAAGGCACGCCTCCACGCTCGACCTCCAATGCGCAATTGCGCGGTGCGGTTGCCCGCCATCCCGCCAGATCCAGCATGCCCGCGAGCGGACGCAGGATCTCGCCCTGCCGGGCCACATTGACGATTCCAGGCGCAACACCCGTATGTATGTAGACACCGAGTTCGTGCCCGAGGCGCCGATCCAGCGAACTGTGGCTCATGCGGTTCTGGTAGGTCCTGAGACACCGGCTGCACGACGGCTGGCAATCGCAATCGGCCAGGCGTCGCAGAGCCATTGCGAACACGTCCTCGAATGCTTCACCCACCGCCTTGGAGTAGCCGGCACCACCCGCAATCGAGTCGTACATGAACAGTTCCACGAACGACTCGCCGGTGTCCATTCGGCGCAACCGATACCCGGACTCCAGCTCGCGCTGGTCCACCCCCAGTGTATCGGCCGCCGCCAGCGCCAAAGCGGCCGACAGCGACATGCACGCAGCGCGTACCTGCGGCGCGCTGTCTGGGTCGCGAATGTCGGACGCGAAGGGTCTGGACAGCTGCGTGCGGACCAGCACGACGTCCGTCTGGAACTCGTATCCCAGGTACACGGTCTCCATCGGCCCGTTGCATCGGTCACTCGGCCGCACGTAAGGTGGCAAGCGGTAGTGTCGCCGGTGCGGCTCGTACGGGGCGTCGCCCAGAGGCACATGGCCGCAGTCGCGGCAGACGCGGAACCCCTTAGGCTGGCCGCTCACCACCGGACCCCGGTTCACGATCACCAGCGGCACCTGACGCCCGAATCGCACCTCGGATCGCACGCCGAACCGTCGCGGCTCCTCGAACGCAGCGTCGCTGGCCGGCACCGGCAGTTGTGCCAGCGTGGTCTCCGTGTATTCCTGGTCGTCGTCGAACTCATCCACGGGCCTGCCGTCCTGCGGCCACGCGACCTGCGGTTGAATCACCGTGATCGGGTCCATCGGCGCGGCAGCGCAAACCGGGCACTGCTGGCCTTCCACGCCGGTTTCCGGAGACATCGTGTTCAGGCAGTTGGCACATTGCAAATACCGACCGGGATGCTCAAACAGCGGACGCGCCTTGCGCGGCTCGTTGACCGCCGTTGCAGCGGTGATCGCGCCCACCCGATACGTCCGCTTGTTGACCACGACCGTCCGCCCTGGCGCGTACTCGGACAGCGCCACGCGCGCACCCTGCTGCGGCCTCTGTTCGGTTTCGTGGCTCGCCGGCTTCTGGATCTCCATCGTAATCAGGTCGCGCGGGAACGCATACGCGGGCAACACGCCGTGCGCAAACAGGAACTCGATGAGGTCTTCTTCGTCCTTGGGAAGATCGCCCATCGCCTTCTGCGTCAGCCCGTCCAGCACCGCTAGCAGCCGATCCGCACAGTGCCGACCGGTCAAGCCGGTCTGCTTCGGAAGCCAGAATCCAATTCTCTCGACAGCTAGCGCTCCGGCCGCTTGGTGGCCGAGCCAGTCCCGCAGATCGTGCAGGCTGCCGGCCTCGGTCCCTCCGAAGAACGCCTTGGTCCGGCCCAAGGTGGCAAATACGTTGGCCCGCCCGCTCGCAATGGTCGCGTCCCGGAAGTATTCCTGCAGCAGTTCGGCGTAGGCATGTCGCGCGGCAAGGTACGCGTTCTCGACATCGACCGCGTGCACGGAGGGCTTGCCGGCAATGAGTTCTTCCGGATTCTCGAACAGATGGGCGTCGTGCGGATTGTTTTGGGCAAACGTCACCACCGACGACACGGCGCTGCCGCGCCGACCGGCGCGGCCCGCCCGCTGCTGGTAGTTATGCCGCGACGGCGGCATGTTCCGCATGCTTACCGCGATCAACGATCCGATGTCGACGCCCACCTCCATCGTGGTCGTGCAGCTCAGCACGTCGATGGCATGCTCGTTGTCGATCAGGATGTCCCGGAAGCGTCGTTCATACGACTCCGTCGTCGACTCGATATCTCCGGTGTCACGGTACGCCAGCTGGGCCGTATGTTCCTGCACGTCCAGGGTCTGCGGCCGGTCCACCCCGCCGAGCACGCGTTCGACGGGTTTGCGCCAGAAATCCTTGCGCGCCCGCAAGTACGGATCCGCGTCTGGATCGACAGTGAGAACCGACTCCTTGCCGCAGGCCGCGCATCGCTTGCGCCACACGACGGGCGACAGGAACGTGCAGGATTCGCACCGGTACCAGGGCTTGTCCAGCGCGGGCACCAGCTTCACCGCGCCTTCCTCCAACAGCCACCGATCCGTCGTTCCGGGAGTCGTCTGAGCGACACCCGCGGCGATGCCGGCCACTACCGCGGCCGGATCAAGCCCCGCATCGCGCAAGGACTTCTCGAACTCTCGCGCAAATCCGGTACGCGAACCGACGTCGCGCGAATAGCCACCGCGCGCGATGGTTCGCCACGAATCCGGAAAGTTCGTGGTGTGGATCGACATGTCCTCCAGCAATCCTTGTATCCAGACGATCGCCAGTGCTTCCGCCTCCTCACTGGGGATGCCCAGCTTCGCAAGCCCCTCGATGATCTGGTTGCCGGTGAACCGGCGTGGCGCCACATAGGCGATCCCCAGCGCGGACACGGAGTAGTGTCGATTGCCGAGGGTGCGCATCAGTTCGATGCGGAACCGCGCGGGTCCCTTCGCATCGCCCCATCCGTCCTGCAGAGCATCCTGAAGGTTGCCCCGATACAGGCGCTGGAACTTGTCCTGTGCGCCGAGCAGGGAGTGCTGATCGTCGCTGTCGAAGAAACTCAGGTACCGCTTCGACGACTCGGCCACGAACGCCACGTAGATGAAGGGGTCGCTCAACCGCGGCTCCAGGCGTAGCGCCTGAATGGCGTTCGCGGCGAGCACCAGCGCCTGCCGGAACGCATCCTGTTCCAGCACGCGTGGAACATCGCGCGAGAGCCGTGCCGCACGCTGGCGACCGTCGGAAAAGATCAGTGTCTTGCGACCGCCGTTCGGTGCCGACCGGCTCGGCACGCTGGTCTGCGGCTGAAGCCGCACCTGCGTGGCGATGAGGTGCGAGAACGGGTCTTCGCCCTTGGTGGCCAGATCCATGATCTTCGGGTGCGCAGGGTCCTGCCACCTGCCGAGGCAAACCGGGCACTGGCGGTCGAACGTGTAGACGGTTCGCCCCTGTATCGGAACCGGGTTGTTCCGCTGCTCTCGCAACTCGATCCAGCCCTCGCCCTCCGCCGGCTGCTGTCGCCGTAATCGACCCGAGCGGATGTGCATCCAGACCCGATTCATGGTCGACTGGTCACGCTTGGCCTCGACCAGCAAGTGCAACTCCGACAGGCGGTTCCTGGGATCGACCACGCCGGTGGACGGTTCATGCCACAGGAAGTCCGGGTCCGCGGGCCGAAAGTAGCCTCGAAGGAAGGCCGCACCGCAGTCGCGATGCGTGAGCAGCTCGAAGACCTTTCCGCCGCAGGCGCAGAACTGCCGCGGGCTCGGGTACAGACGGCCCAAGGCGCTGGGTACGGAGTCGATGCGGCGTTCCGAACAACTGGGGTTGGCGCACGCGAAGATGCCTTCCAACCCGCGGAACAGCAGGTGCGCGCGACTCGGCAGAAGGATCTTGCCGTCGCTTGCGCGTCGCGCGAACGCCGCCGCGGCCAACAGGCCGTCCAGTGCTTTCTCCGAGTCTCCATGGTCCCCGAACGTCTGCTGCGCCAGAGCCCCGAACGCCTTCGCCGAACCCATGATCGAAGCTGCTGCATTGCAGAAGCTGACGGTCCGCCCCAACGTCGTGTAGAGCGCGTCTTGGGCGGCGGCCTTCTCGATTCCCGGTCGCAACGGCGCCCCACCAAGGTTCTGCTGCAGCTGGCTGCACACGGCAATCACTGAGGCTTCTTCGACCGCCGGCCCTTGCAGCGCCGAGATGTCCAGGTTCGCCAGCGCCACGCGTTCGGCGTCGCTGACCACGCCGGCGGCAGCCGGCTTGTCGAGCTGGCCGGTGATGACCGCGAACGACCGGCCGGATTCGGGAACACCAGTTAGCAGCGCAGCGAAGTGCCGGATCTTCTCCGTTGCACCCTCACCTTCGGCCAAACTGGCGCTGGTGAGGATGAACCGAATACGGTCCCTAATGACGCGCAGCCGGCTCGCCAGCCGCCGCAGCAGCAACGCGACCTCCGCCCCCTGCGCGCCTTGGTACAGATGCGCCTCGTCCAGCACAATGATCAACTGATTGGCAGCATCGGCCTCCAGCCATTCTGCCGTGCGATCAAAGATCGGTGCCTCCACGGGGCGCAGCAGCATGTACTCCAGCATCGAGTAATTCGTCACCAGCACGTCCGGTGGGCGATGCTGCATTTCCTGCCGCGTGAACAGTTCGACATCGGTCGGCGCCGTGGTGAAGTTCACTCGGAACGTACTCAGGTCCTTTGCCGGCCACTTCCCTTCGGATCGAAGGCGGTCCTCGTAGGCCCGGTACTTGTCGACGAAGCGGTCGATCCACCCACCGACTGCCTCCTCGGTCCTGGCCGCGTTTTCGGCGCCTGCATAGAACGTGCGGCTCGTGTACATGCCGAACGTCGCGGAACGTCCATCCGGTCGCGCCAAGTGCGCCTTCACTGAAGGGGCGTCCAGCAAGCGCCTGAGCCTCGCGACTTGGTCATTGACCAGCGCATTCATCGGGTAGAGCAACAGGGCGCGAACGGCCGGACGCGCGTAACTGGCAGCGCGCTGCGCCTTTTCCGTAGAGAGGGAACCCATGACTGGCATCAGAAAACTCTCGGTCTTGCCGGAGCCCGTACCCGTGGACACCACCAGGTCTTCGCCCGAACGGAAGAACGATTCCAGCGCCTGCGCCTGATGAGCATATGGAACACGAGGAATGCCGGTACTTCCGTCGTCGACTGCTGCGGCGAGAGCGTCCACTACCTCTTTAGCAAGCGCGAGATCCGCATACGGCCGACCCGCCACATAGCTCGGAGTCGCCTCCACGTAGGGCGCCTGATGAATAACGCCCGCCTCCCATAGCAGTTGCCGGCGCTCACGTACCAGATGCTCATCGTAGATGTGGTACTGCGCTTCGAGATATTGCGCGAGGTGTTCCGGAAGCTGTCGTCCAAGATTGCGAAGGGTGTAACTGTGGTCACTCACGCGGCGTCACTCCGAACCAAGCCAAGACCCATCAGGATCCGTTCCACTTGCGGCCAAGCCGACTCGGGAAGGCTGTACACCTGTTCCCATTCCTCGGGATTGGTGAGCACTCGCCCCAGCGCGCCCAGTACCATAGCTTCTGGACCGGGCAGAATGCGGGGTACAGCGACCTCAGTAAAGCCATCTGCCTGACGGGCGATGCGGAAATTCGCCGGGTTCCCCGCCGCTGCCAGCAGCGCATAGCGCAGGCGGTGATGCTCCGCTTCGACCTTGGATACTTCAGCCATCTGTAGTGCACCGCCGTTCCGTCGCAATAGGAAGTGTTCCGCCGCCCCGTGGCGGCTTCTGAGACGGGCCAGCACTGGCCCACGCTCCAAGTCGACGTCCACATGCAGTTCGCTCCAGCGGCTGCGCCTCCCGGGTGTCCAATGGTCGTGCCATTCCATTCCTTCAGTCAGCGTCCCTTGCCAGTACCGGGCATCGGCGATTAAGGCCGCCGACCAGAGCAGGCTGGACTCAGGGGCTGTGCACCACATACCGAAGTCACGCAAGCGGATGTCGGACTCCGTGATGGCCGAGCCAGCGAAAACACGGCAGTCCCCCGCCTTCTGTGGGTTCTCGCCCAACTCGGTGGCCAGTCGGGTTGTGGGCAGACCAGACACTGCCACCATCAAGCCGGCGCACCGAAACAGCTTCGTGGAGCACGGCAGCCACAGCCCGCCCGGCAGGCGCTGGACGTCTCCCACCTTGCCGAGCCGATCCAAGCACTGTCCTGAGTCGAAACTACGATTGCGCCATTTAAGCGCGGCTGTAACAGCGTTCGTCGAGACTGGCTGCAGCAGGCCATTGCCCCGATTCGCAAGTGCGGCTAGCACTCCCCGCACCTCGTCGAGCTCTTCAGTCATGTCGTATAAGTTGCCGCTCAAAGTTGACAACATCACTCGATTCTTTTCGTCGCATCGCATTCCCGCTCCATCTGCCCATCGAAATATGCACTGGTGCCAGTGCGTGGAGCGGCTATGGGAGGCGTCGATACTAGCGCCGATGCCGCCGCGCCGAATCCGACCTCCTGTTCTCTGCTTACCATGAGAGTATTTTCATGTCCCCGTCGATCTTGGCGTCAGCGAAGTCAGCGGACCAAAAGTCCCTCACCCGCACTGTCCCCTCAGCCCACGGCGGAGACACCATCCCATCTGACGGAAGCCAGAACGCATGCATTTGTGCAATCCTTCCCTGTGACACCGCAGAGATCCAACTCGTGATGCTCGCCCCCAGCCTCACATCCCGAGCCTTCTAGTTCTCGCCATTGCGCCCAAACGGCAGCGACGCCATTCACAGCGGCCCCATCGGATCCCCGAAGCGCATTACGCTCAGCGCCGCGCCAGTCCGCATCACTACCGAACAGCGCCGGGCCCGTACCTTAGGTTTCTGCTCCGATAGCAGCTACCGCAAGAGCAGACTCCTCTGTCGGCCGCTGCTCCTCAGATTCTTTTTCCTTTCGAAGCGCACGATTGGTTGCTCGCTGCACCTGCCGAGAAGCCGTCACGGCCTTCTCCCCTTCAAGCACATCGCGCTTAAGCACCTCATAAAACAGCACTTCCTTGATCTCCTCCACCTCAACCTTCACCTCGACGACCCGCCGAAGCTCCCGCCTCACCACCTGCAGCACCGGATCAGACAGCAACAGCGCCCCGATCGTGAACCGACTCAACGCCTGACGCTGCTCCTCATACGCAACCAGCTTGGCCTTGATCCACCCCTCCTTCGACAGCACGGCCAGCAGGTCGATGTGGTCGGCATTCCGGTGCGACAGATTGAGAAGGTCGAACTCCACGATGCATTCGTGAGCTATCGGCTTCCCGAAGATGACCTTGTAGACGCGCCATGTATTGCCGTTGGTGAGACAGACCCAGTCGCATCCCTGGTTCGCGGCGTAGTCCACCGCCTGCTTGACGTGGTTGTCCTTGAGATCAAGGCCAATGGCCTTCACTTCGATCAGGAACGCCAGCTTGCCGTCGAGCTTGATGGCCAGGTCGCAGAAGGTGCTGCGGATCATGTGCTCGGACGTGATCTCCGCGTACTTGTCATACCCGAAGACGTACTGCAGCAGATCGGTGACGATCACCACCGTGTCGGATTCATTGACGTCGCGAGCCTTGGCGGAGGTCAGGATCGGCTGGAATCTCTTGAGGGCGTCCCGGATCCTTCCGGCGACTCGAGCTGGGGTTGCCATGTCGTTACTCCCTGTAACAGCTTCTTGCGGCTGCTGAAGCAGGGAGACTATCGCGCTTTGCGGGGAATCAATATGTGAAGTGATTCAGAGGTTTGGCGCGGGGGCGTCGCGTTGATTTGGCAACGGACGGTCCCTAGTCAGGCGGATACTCCTCCAACAACCTGCGGATAGCCGCAGAGAGTTTGTCCACCTTGGTCGTGGCTGCGTCGTATACCCGCCTGTGATCCAGCGTGGCATAGCCGTGCGCGAGCACGTTCCGGAAGGCGACAATCAGGGGGCCGTCAGGAATCCGGCCAAAGAGTTCCGGGTCGAGCTTGCGGACATGGCCCAGGGCATCTCCCGCGATCTCCAGCTGCCGCTCTACAGCAGACTGGCAGAGGTCATCATCAAGGTAGTCTCGCAGGCTTCTGTCGGCGAGGAATCGCGGCACGCGCTCCAGAGCCCTGAGCGCCAGCTCGAGATAGACGTCAGGCTGCTTGCTCATATACCGGCACTTGGCTGCGCTCGATGGACCGCTTGAGCCGGGAAGCTGGCATGGCAGGAAGCTCCACAAGGTCAACCTTCCTGCCCAGCAGCCGCTCAAGCGACTCCTTGAAGCGAAAGTACTGATCTGCAGGCCCGTGTTGCCGCGAGTGACCGAACTCAACAGCGAGGTCGATGTCGCTGCGGGCCGGGTCGAAGTCCTGGCGAAGCACCGAACCGAAGGCTCCCAGGCGACGAACCGCGTAGCGACGGCAGAGAACACGTAGCTCCCTTAGGTTAGCCGCCAGCGGACCGGGCAGAACCGGATACTGCGGCTTGCTTTCGACATTGACGGAAAGCGATATGCGCTCACCGAGTTCCTCGGCAATGCTCACAAGTCGCTCAATGGTGAACCGGTCGAGTTGGCCACCACGTAGGCGGGAGAAGTCGGCCGCGGCCTGACCAGTTCGCTCCTGTGCTTCACGAACCGTGAGCCCCTGTCGGTCCAGCGCGGCCAGAATCCCGGATGCCAGATCTCGTTTGAGGGCCTCGACGGAGTCGATGCCTGCGTGCAATACGGAGCGGGCCCGATCAGCCATAAGCCATGTTGTCAGTTCTGACAACATTAGTCAATGACAGTATTTTGGACCGCACTGCAAGAGTCACTCAGACGATCTTCCGTGTCATTGATTTGGCAACGCCGCAGAAATTAGCGCTTATGTAACTTGGTCGCCTTCTAATCTGCTCGAATCACTAGATTTGGAGGCGTCAATTCCAAGGAGGCAAGGAATGAAGCTCAAGTCAATATTGCTCGCTGTAGTTGCTGTGGCCGTGACAGCTGGCGTTCATGCCGCTGACACCTACACCAAAGGCTATGTGAAGAAGGATGGAACTTACGTTCAGGGCCACTATAAAACCAAGGCCAACGACACGAAGCTCGATAACTACTCCACCAAGGGAAACACCAATCCCTACACTGGTAAGAAGGGGACGAAGGATCCCAACTCCAAGTAGTTTCCGTCCGCCTGATGAGCAGCCCGATCATCCCGGTGATGTGGGATGGTCGGCGCTGATGATTTTTGGCAGGCTACGGACCCCTCAAGACCCGTGGAGCCGTCGTGCGATCGAGTTGGTGAGTGGGGGGCGCCATGCGACCGTCGACCACGTCTGGATTCTCCATCCGGTTCGCTGTATTGGCGGCGAGGATCCGGCCGGTTTCCCGGAAGTGGCACCACTCTGTATGCCTTCTAGAACGCGCGATCAAACGTTCTGACCCGCCGTGGAAGGAGCAAGGACATCCTGCAGGCCGGAGAGCGATCACCGTCACCTCCCCCCTCACGGATGGTCGCCCTGGCGGCGACTTCAAGTCCGGCACCCGAAATGTAGCGGACATATCAGAGGAATTGCAGAGATAGCGGGCTTTCAACACGGCATGGCAGCCCTACCCTGCCTAGGTGAAAGTCTCTGCAGTTCTTCGATTGCTCAATGATGATGGCTGGCAACTAGTGGCTATAAGGGGCAGTCACCGTCAGTACAAGCACCCCTCCAAGCCGGGGCGCGTCACAGTTGCTGGCAGGCCGGGAGATGACTTGGCGCCCGGGACATTGAACAGTATCCTCAAACAGGCTCGTCTCAAGTGAGTAGGTTAACTGCTGTGCGATACGCCGTAGTCATTGAGCGCGTTGGGAACAACTTCTCTGCCTATGTTCCGGATCTTCCCGGCTGCGTCGCCAGCGGCGAGACGGCCGCTGCCGTGGAGACTGCGATCCGCCAGGCCATCGAACTCCACCTCGAAGGCATGAAGGCAGACGGCACACCTGTTCCGTTGCCGTCGAGTCGCGTCGACTATGTGGAAGTGGCTGCATAGGCGTAGACGGTCGACACGGCGAAGTGATCGGCAGCGGTCGCCTCTACCTGATCCTCAGGACACAAAACTCCTTGCTTCTGGCCAGGCACGAAAAGCTGATGGTGCCGGCTGCTGCGTCGTAGTCCATGGCTGCACGGGTATAGGGATTTCTGTGCTGCGATTCAGCCACTACCTCCTCCACCGGCTTCTCCTTGTTCAGCGCGATCTCCGCCTGCAATAGCACCAGGGCGATGAGTCCGTCGACGTCATGGACGCGGGCGATGTAGTCCTGGTAGGCGCTCATGCCGATGGACATGCGGATCTTCACGAATTGCTTGCCGGCCAGGTTGTAGAGCGGCGGTGGCATCAGCTGCATCCGATAGTGCTTCGGCGTATCGAGCTTCTGGCGATGGAACTCGCTTGCGTCGAGGGAGGCAAGCAGCCGCAGCGGCAGCACGATCGAGGTGTAGTAGTCATTGAGGGTCGCGTTTTCCTGGCCCAGCAGCCCGCCCAGCGGTGTCGATGCCGTCCCGCCGAGCTTGGGATCGCCAAGCAGGCCGAACCGCGTCTCGGCCATGAACGTCTCTCCGATGTCCCTCTCGCCCTCCGCGAATCTGGAGATCACGAGCGGCATCTGGCGCAGCTCATTCTCGCCGGGCGTTCGGAGGCGCATCAGCGCGGAAAGGTATATCGCGCCGCTCCTGATCCCCGCCAGCGCGAGCATCTTGGCCATCAGCGTCCCATCACCTTCGAGCACGCGTTTCCAGAACCGCATGTCTTCGCCGACGATGGCGAGCACACGGGAAAAATCCGCTTCGCGAGCACTCTGCGCTAGTCGTAACCTGGCGATCGTGAGCAGAGCGCCATAGTCGGGCAGATTCGCGGCACCAAACTCCTGGGTCTCCTCGAAACGCGACTCCTCCAGGATGCGCTGGTATCTGGCCATCAGCAGCTGTACGGCAGGATCGTCGACCGGTTTCGCCGCCAGCGCCGCGATCGCACGGTCGGCACAATCCAGCTCGGTACGGGGATCACAGGTGTCGCCCCCGATGAACTGTCTCCAGCTGGGGGCAGGCAGCGCGCCCGGAAGCAATGCCCTGTCCGCATTTGGCGGCCTCCCCGTGTGGCCGCTGGTCCTGAAGTGTTCGCGCTGCGCCTCGATGATCCGCAGGCCCGCCTCGCGCGGATCCTGGTCCGCGGCGGCCAGGAACCCGACCACCAGGGGATAGGCATTGCCTTCGAGCGGGACGTCGCGGGGCGATGTCAGCGGCACAAGGTCTTCGTGCAACTCCTCGTCGAACCAGGGCAGGTTGATAAACAAGGTGACAGCGATGAGGATTCCCGCGAGGGCGGCAATCCTGATCAGGGCGGCTCGTGCAAGACGTCGGATGTTCATGGTGTCATCCTTGCAGCCCGCGTCCCAGCCGACCTGAGCAAAACATCCGCGCCTCCTGAGTCCCTATGGGAGTCACCCAGGTCGCCCGCTACACTCGATCGATGCCTGGCCATGGTCCGTCCGATTACCAATGCGGTGAACTGAGAGTCTCCCCCGCCCTGGGGCTGGTCGCTAACGCTGGTGGCGAGTCCACGCGGCTGGGTCCGGTCAACATGAAGGTCCTCGCCACGCTGCTGGCCCAGCCAGGCCGCATGTTCAGCCGCAGTGAGCTGTTTGAGGCGGTATGGCCCAACCAGATTGTCAGTGATGACGCCCTGACCCGGTGCGTATCCGACATCCGGGGACAACTCAGGAGACTCTCAGGTCGGGACGAGTGGATCGAGACGCTTCCGAAGCGGGGCTATCGCTGGATCGGGCCGGTCGGCGAAGCGGTGCCGGTGGACGTCGGTCCCTCGCCCTCCCCGACTCAGCGCTTCGAGGCACCGCCGGCAACGGAACCGCCCGTCGCCCCGGTGCCTTCCGCTTCCGTCTCCAGCCCGCCACCCCACCGTGTCCGCCATCCCCTGTTGTGGCTCGCCGGACGTGGAGCAGCCTATCTGGTCGCGCTGGTCCTCATGGCCAGCGTCGCCCTGTGGGCGATCGACCGCTTCTCTGGTCAACGATTCCCGATCGTGGCCCTGCTCCCCGTCACCACCGAGACCTCCCGCACCGCGGTCGCTTTGGAATTTGATCGGGCGCTGCGGACCTGGCTCGGGCGGCAGGAGCAGATCCAGATGCTGGCCCTCGCGGCCATCGATACGCGACCTGCAAATCCGTTTCCCTATTTCCACTACGAGTTCGGGGCGCGCTGGCTGGTCGAGGCGGGACTGCACGAATTCCCCGGGCAGACGGTCGTCTCTGTGGCGGTGGTCGATGCGCGTACTGGCATCGTGGAGATGCAGTACTCGGAACGCGCACCGGCAGGCACGCCCGACGAACAACTGTTTTCGGAAGACGCGAGAACGGCACTGCGGGAATTCTTCGACCTGCAGCTCGCGCGGTGACGGAGGCTTGGCGGGCGAAGCCGAGAAGTTGCTGGGAGTCACCGCGCAGATGGGATGACGCAGGGCCGTTGGCCCCGCTTTACCTCAGGCACATCTATTCATTCGATATGGCCGCGTGACTCAGCCGCCCTTCTGCCGCAAGCGAAACTGCCGCACCTGGTCTGCCGACACTTCGTTCGCACAACAGGTCGGCGATCGACCGCCGGGCTTGCTCCAGGCCGAACGCGCACCGCATTTACGCCCTGCGCGATCAGTGTTGTATGGGCAGGGACAGTTGCCGGGATATGAAGCAATGGATTCGGCGACGATCAGATCGCGGATCTTTGCGTCACTGAGCGGTTGCTTTTCCATGGCAGTGGCGCCGCCAGCTACCAGCAATCCAACCATCATCCAGGCAAGCCGCACGAGCATGAGCTGGGGCATGCATGACTCCCTGTCCAGCCACTGTGCCAGAAGCCTGACAGGTCTCGTCCAGCCCTCCGCGAATTGGTTCTCGGAATGGATCAGAGTTGCGTCGACAATGTGAGAGGTGTCTCATTACATCGAACGCTCGCCCGATTGGCAGTGACCAACGTAGGCACATGGAGTGGTTCGGATCGAAGTGTAAGGTGAACAGTCTCCTGGAGACTGGCATCCAGAGCGTCTGACGCAGCAGATTGGAGGGTCCCATGCTCACCGCAACGCCAAGGCACTGGTTCTCCTGGAACTACACGGTTTCCCGCGAAACCGATCGCCTCGCCGATCTCAACATCTCCTGGTGGCGCGAAAAGGGCACGCTGACGGTGGACGGCCGCCAATTCAGTGTCTATCGCGAGCGCATGATGTCCGGGAAGTTCATCCTGGAATCCGACGGCGCCGTCGTGGCCAGCGCAGAGAAACCCAGCTCCCTGAGACGCCGCCTGCTGATCGAGCATGCCGGCAGACAGTACGAACTGAAGCCGCACGGCCTGTTCTCGCGCACGTACGACCTGCACGAAGGATCCGCCGTGATCGGCTCGATGTCCGCCCGGGGCTTCTTCACCCGCCGGATGAACGTTGACCTGCCGGAGACCCTGCCGCTGCCGGTCAGACTGTTCGTGACGTGGCTGACCGTGCTGTTGTGGAAGCGGGAGTCGGATGCGGCGGGAAGCTGAACCAAATCATTGCGCCTCCCATCGGGGCACGGATCACCTCAACGATAGAGCAGATACCCCCTCCGCTCCTCGCACCACTGCTGCTCATCCCGCGCCGCCAATGCCTCGAGATCCCCGGCCGTGGCGCCCGGATCATCCACCCACTCCCGCAGCAGCGGACCACCGTTGATGACATCAATGGCCAGCCGCGTTTCGTACTCATACGGAAAGTCACGCCACAGCGGATAGTCCGGCCGCAGCTTGCGCAGCGCCTTGAACGCCAGGGCCTGCAGTCGCCAGGGACGGAAGGCTTCGTGATCGTAGCCCGCATCCTCCACATGGATCTGGATGCCGGCGCACAGCTTGCCCACATGCTTGTGGAACGTGGGTTCGAACCAGCAGGCACGCAGCCTGCAGCCGCGCATCCACTGCGGGGCGAAGCGTCCCATCTCGCGCAGCAGGTCATCGGTGTTGATGTCTGGCGCGCCGAAGAGCTCCAGCGGCCGGGTGGTGCCGCGACCTTCGGATAATGTCGTGCCCTCGAGCATCACGGTGCCGGCGTAGCAGCGCGCCATCCACAGGTTTGGCGCGTTCGGGCTGGGATTCACCCACGTCCGCTCGCCAATGGGCCATCCGAATCCCGGGCCGCGCGCCGGCTGCCAGTCCTGCATGGTGATCACTCGATAGTCGACATCGAGCTTGCCGTGCACGACAAACCACTGCGCCAGCTCGCCCAGAGTCAGGCCGTGGCGCATCGGCATCGGACCCGCACCGACGAAGCTTTCCCAGCCCGCCCGCAGGGTCAGTCCTTCCACTGGCCGTCCCACGGGATTTGGCCGGTCCAGGATCCACACCTCTTTGCCGTGCTCCGCCGCAGCTTCGAGCACATAGCGCAGCGTCGTGATGAAGGTGTAGATGCGGCAGCCGAGATCCTGCAGATCGACGAGCAGCACATCGAACGTGTCCATCATGGCGGGTGTGGGCTTGCGCACTTCGCCGTAAAGACTGAAGACGGGAATCCCGAGCGCCAGATCTGTGAAATCCGGCGACTCCATCATGTTGTCCTGCTTGTCGCCGCGCAGGCCATGCTGGGGACCGAAGGCCGCAGTGATGCGCAGATCGCCAAGACTGGCCAGGGCATCCAGCGAGTGCGTGAGGTCGCGCGTGACAGATGCCGGATGGGCCAGCAAGGCGATGCGCCTCCCCCGGAGGGGGGCCCGCAATGAACCATCGTCGAGCAGTCGATCAATTCCGAAAAGCATGGGTGACCAGTGGCAGCCGGGACATGCAAGCGTAGCAGCGCGCACTGCCGAGCGGGTGCCGCGCCGGTTCAGAGGCGTGCTGTGAACCCCGCCTCGTGATGGAAGTCCGGTTTGCCGTCGGGGTGTCGCAGGGCCCAGTAGCAGAGTTTGCCCTCGAGATCTTCGAGCACGACCGATGCCGCGATCTGCAATGGGCCTGCGCCCAGGGCGGGTGCCGGGAGAATGAAATGGAGCACCAGGCCGCCTGCCCGCTGTTCGCAGGCAACCGCTGGCGCCGGCATGTCCAGCGGCCGCATGCCCTGGCGGTAGCCATCGAAGTGGTAGGCGGCCCAGTTCCCCGAAGGTGAGAAGTTGAACTCGGAATAGGACGTGCTCGATGGTGCCCTGGCGAAGAGTTCGAAGCAGGTTGTCCGCCAGAGACCATCGCTGCGCACAGGTTTCGTGGCGGCGGATGGCACGCGCAGCTGCAGGAGGTCACCGGTGACAAGGAAGCGGCCAGTGACGGCGCCCGATCCATCGCGCGCGATAGTTGCCGTCACGCTCTCCACCCATGAACAGGGCGTACTGGCATGCGGCGCGAGGCGCAGGGCAGATCCTGCGAAAGGAAGAGGACGGTTCACACTCAGTTGCGGACCTCGGTACCGGTGCGCACAGTACTCTGGTTGACCGTGATCTGGAAGTCCTTGCCATTGTGGGCTCCAGTTCGAATTCAGCCCCTTCCTTCAATTCTGCCGGCCACCGTCGTTCGCAAACTCCTCCTCACCAACCCTGAGGAGGAAACATGTTCGCACGCCACTTCAACACGCTCTTTGCATCCGCCATTGTCGCTGCCGCGATATCCGGATGCGCCACACCACCTGCCGGCCTGGACCTCGCTCTTGAAAAGCCATCGGTTTCTGGGCGCTACGCTGTAGCGCTGGTACCGCCGCCGGTCGCCCCGGCGATCAACCAGGTACACACCTGGACGGTGAAGCTGGCGGATGCTTCGGGCACACCCGTCACCGGCGCCATGGTCACGGTCGGCGGCGGCATGCCGCAGCACGGTCACGGATTTCCGACCAGGCCACGAGTGACACGCGAAGTCGAGGAGGGAACCTACCTGGTGGAAGGCATGAAATTCAGCATGCCGGGCTGGTGGAACATCAGGTTCGACATCCAGGCCGCCGCGGGTGATGACAAGGTGACTTTCAACACCGTCGTGACGCGGGCGTCGCGCCGGTGAACCCCATGAATCTGCGTCAACTGTTTGCAGGGTTGATTGCCATGGCCGCGCAGGTCGTACTGTGCGTTGCGTTGCTGGCGCCACCTGCTTTTGCCCATGGGTCGGACGGCTGGTCGCCCGACGAGCTGGACACTATCGCCTCGATGCGATTGTCAGAGGCAGGCCCTGTGCCGGCGGATCCCTCGAATGCCTACGAGGGATCTGCCGATGCACGGGAACTGGGCCGCGCGGTGTTCCAGGATCCGCGGTTCAGCGCCAATGGCAGGGTGTCCTGCGCAAGCTGCCATCTCGCTGCGAGCCAGTTCACGGACACCGTGCCCCGCGCCCAGGGGTTGGGTGCCGGGGAGCGCCGGACAATGCCCATAATGGGGGCGATGGGATCGCCTTTTCTGTTCTGGGACGGGCGCAAGGACAGCCTCTGGTCACAGGCCCTTGGCCCACTGGAAGACGCGCGCGAACACGGCAGCAGCCGCGTTGCTGCCGTTAGGCTGCTGGCATCGGACTACAGGGAGCGATACGAAGCGGCATTCGGTGCCCTGCCGGACCTTCAAACCTTGCCGGAGCGCGCCGGCCCGTTGGGTACGGAGCCTGAACGCAATGCATGGGCGGGCATGCAAGAGGCGGAGCGGAACAGGGTCAACCGCGTCTTCGCCAATCTGGGCAAGGCCGTCGCGGCCTACGAACGCACGATCACTTATGGGGAATCGCGATTCGACCGCTATGCCCATGCGCTGATTTCCGGAGACCCCACAGGCCGTCACCTGCTCTCACCGCAGGAAGTCCGTGGACTGCGCGCATTCATCGGCAAGGGCCAATGTGTCACCTGCCATAACGGTCCGCAGCTGACCGATCACGCTTTCCACAATACGGGCGTGCCAGCAGCCGGCGGTGTTGCCAGTCGCGGACGTGCGGATGGAGTCCAGAAGCTGCTCCGCGACGAGTTCAACTGCCTGGGCGCATACAGCGATGCCCGGCCCGCGCAATGCACCGGACTGCTGTATCTCGAAGGGCATGACGGCAGCCTGGCGGGAAGCTTCAGGACACCATCCCTGCGCAATGTGGCGCTGCGCCCGCCATTCATGCATGCGGGACAGTTTGCGACGCTGGAGCAGGTGGCAAGACACTATCAGCGCGCGCCAGCGGCCGTCGTGGGCCGGAGCGAGATCACATCTCGCGGTTCCCGCAATCCCGACCGCGTCGTGATCCGCCTGACAGATTCCGACGTGCGGGACATTGCTGCATTCCTCTCCTCGCTGAACGGACCCGTTTCCGGTCAGTAAGGCAGCTTGCGCGCCAGCCGGCTCAGCGGACCGCTCATCTGCAATGCCGATGGGGTCGTCCCGAACATCGTCCGCGATGTCCTGGACAAATGCGCCGAGTCGGCAAAGCCAGCAGCATGCGCTGCCTCGGAGAGGCTCTTGCCCTGCGTCAGCAGGGTCCACACCTGCAGCAGGCGGCGCCACAGCACATAGGTGCGCAGTGGCATGCCGGTTTCTTCCACGAAAAGGTGCCGGAACCTGCCGGGCGACAGGTGCGCGACCTTGGCGACGGCAGGCAAGGAGATCGGGGTGTCGATCCGCTTGCGGATGTAGTCGATGGCCGCGAGCACGCGTGGGTCTGACGGATCCCTCGCGACAGTCTCCGACAGCCTGCCGATGAATTCACGGCACACCGACTCTACAAGGAGCCGGTCGTGTTCGCGTCTCCACGCGCGTTCGAGATTGGCCGTCAATCCAGTTGCGTCGGTAACGGAGAGCAGTTCCATCCTGCCGTTCAGTCTTGCCGTGAGCGCCCTGCCCTCCGGCGTCTCCGGTTCCACGAAGAGGACTCCGCCCCATTCAGCATCGTTGGTATCGATGCTGTGTATGGCGCGCGAGGGAACGATGGCTGCCCCGCAGGGTATCCACGGGCCTTGCTCCATCTGCACGCGCAAGCCCGACGGGAAGCCGAAGGCGATCTGGATGGAATAGTGCGCATGGGGAGCAATGCTGCCTTCGCCCTCTCCGATCAGCAGGCAGCCACCGCTCCAGGCCACGAAGTCCCCGTAGAACTGGCCAGTCCCCGCCCGACTCATGTGAGCCCTTTCGTTCAATTCCGCCCCAGGCGGCAGACATTAGAGTGGTCCCCGTCACATCACAACCATCGTGTCAGGAGAACGATCATGAACGAACGCACCGAGACCACTTGCACTTGCCGGGACTGTCAGGGAACCGGCTGCGCCTGCGGCTGCCAGACGCAAGCCACCAGCGATGATTGCGCCTGCGGGCCACAGTGCAATTGCGGCTCCGCCTGCAACTGCGCCTCTCCCCGCGGCGCATGAGGGATGGCCACCGGCGGGATGCCCGCCGGTGGCTCCTTACTCTTCGCCTCGTATGTGCTAGAAATGGCGGCGTGAGCATCCTGCCGCGCCCGTTTGCAGCCCTGGCCCTCCTGCTCGCCGCGCTCCCTGCCGCGGGTGCGCAGCCCGCAACGGCGGCCTCGCCGGGCCAGACCTCCACTGTGGTCATCGAGACCACCGCAGGAGACATCCATATCGCCCTCGACCACGTCCGCGCTCCGAAGACCTCGCAGAATTTCCTGGCCTACGTGGACTCCGGCCTGTTCAGCAGGATGACCTTCTATCGGGCCAGCGCTTCCCGCAGTGACGGCAGCGAGGGAATGATCCAGGGCGGCATGGGCAACAACCTGCGCGGAACGATGCCGCCCGTGCCCCACGAACCCACCTACACCACCGGCCTCAGCCACATGGATAGTGCCGTCTCGATGGCCTACACCAGCAACCCAGGCTCGGCGCGCACCGAATTCTTCATCGTGGTCGGCAGCCCGATCCCCAGTTACGACGGTGTACCCGGCGGCAAGCCGGGGTACGCCGTTTTCGGCAAGGTCACGAAGGGCATGGACGTCGTGCGCAGGATCCTGAAAATGCCGAAGACGAAGGACGCCCGGAACGCGATGCTCGAGGGCTCGATCCTTGTGGAACCGGTGGCAATCACCAGGGCAAGAAGGGCGCCGTAGCTTCCGACAGGGCCGCCAGCCCTTGTGATCGGGTGGAGAACAGCCGCATTATCTGCGTCCAATAATTCCGGGGAGGAAATCATGCGTCTATTGCTTGCCACGGCCATCCTGTCCATGGGCGCCATCAGCGCCTGCTCCACCGACAGCAAGACCGATGTCGCTGCGCCCACCACCGCTGCAGACAGCGCTGCCACTACCAGCACCGCCGACAGCGCCCAGGTCATCCTCGACCGCCATGTCGCGGCGATGAAAGCCGGCGATCTCGCGGCAGTGATGGCCGACTACGCCGACGACGCGCTGGTGATCGCCCCCAACGGCATCGCACCGGGGCAGACCAATGTGGCCGGCTTCAATGTCTTCGACGGCAAGGACAACATCTCCAAGCTGTTTGCCGTGCTGACCAGCAAGGACAACGCCGCAGGCATGGCCAGCATGACCACGAACTACGAGTACAAGAGCGGCGACGTTGCTTTGATGCACTGGGTGCAGTTCAAGGGCACGCCCCAGGAAGTCTCGGGCACGGATGTCTGGATCATCCGCAATGGAAAGATCATCACGCAGAGTGTGCTGGTGAACCCACCCGCCGCGAAGTAACTCGTTGCGAAACGAAAAGGCCCCCGGCTCACACCGGGGGCTTTCTTTGGCCGGGCTAAGGGCTTTGCCAGCCGGGCTGGTTACCGCTTCGCCATGAGGGTGGTCTGCGCAACCAGCCGCCCAACAGGCTCCACCACGGGGCCCTTGAAGGCAGCATCGCTGATCACCAGCTTGACCCAGAGCGAATCCTTGTCCTTGAAGTAGGAGGTTTCGCTCGCCTTGCGCAGCGCCTCCATGCTGCCCTGCTGTTTGCCGGTCGCGCTGGCAAACCCGGGCAGCTCGAACATCACCCATGAGCCCTGGTCCATTTCCCTCAGGCTGAGGAAAAGCTCCTGCCTGTCGGTCTTCACCTTGATCTCGGTGCCTGAGCGCACATTGCTCTGGTTCGCCGTGATCTTGTGGTCCTTGCCATTGCGGTGAAGCACGACCGGTGAGCCCGCACCCAGTTCGGCCAGCGTTCCACCTGGCTTGTTCAGGAACAGGCGGCCGACATCCCCCGGGCACACGGCGGCGTTCCACGACGGCTGGATCTTGCAGTCGCGGTCCGTGGCAACACTGTCGTTCTCGCCATCGTGGATCAGGACAGAGCCCTTCGGAATGCCACCCACCGATCCATCGACGTCATGGATCACCGCGGTCCGGTAAGCCACGCCGCCCCGGTTGTCGTTGTCGAACCGCTTGTCGATGTTGGGGAAGTACACCGGCTTTGCATCGATGAACCTGGCACCCTTGATGGTGTTGTCGGACGTGACGCCGGAGCTGGTGAACAGCAGCCAGGAAAGCGCGCCGGTCTTGCGCTGCTTGTTGTCCTTGTAGTTCACGAACGTGGTGTTCACCACATCGTCCCGATAGTCGTAATACTCGTAGCCGCGGATCGGGAAGTCCGGAATCGTGCGCTTCGGCACGCTGCGGCCATACGCCTTCTCTTCCGGCGTCTGGGGATTGCCGATGTTCTCGGTTTCACCCACGAAAAGGGAGTCGATGACCAGCGAGCTGAACGGATCGCGACCGGCATTGCCAGCGGCGTGCGTGAACCCGATGGCATTGTCTGCCGCCTTGTAGTTGCGGAAGGTGTGCATCTCGCCACGACCCCAGATGCCGCCATTGCGGTTCTTGTAGGCGGTCAGGTTCTCATAGACCGATTCCACCGTCTTGCTGTCCGGGTCAGTGGGATTTTCCTTCGGCATGTGCGAGTTGCCGGTCAGGCCGAAGGTGTTGTCCGCGTTGATGTTGCGGTCGAACATGAAGCCGTCGAAGTTGGAGTGGGCCACGTTGCCGCGGAAAACCCCCTGCTTCGTGCGACGCGGCCAGGTGTTCTTGCTGATCTCCGTGTCCAGGAACTGCCCGTTCGGGTGCTCCGGCAGGGACATCCAGAAGCCGTTCTCGTCGGAGCCCGCAGCCACGTTGTCGATGAAGTCGTTGGCCGGGTTGGTGATCCAGAAGGAGGCCACCGTGTTGTCGGAGGGCAGCAGCGCATCCTTTCCGGACCACGCCGCCTGCCGATAGGCCTGGCGGTTCTCGTAGGAATGGTCGATCTCGCCGTTGGCTCCGAGATTGACCGGCATGCACTTCTTGGTGGGATGGCACTTGGTCTGCATCGCCAGGTTCTTGATGAACTGGTTGCCGGTCTCGATGCCGTCCTCGAGGAAGAAGCAGTGGCCCACGTTGTTGTAGGTCACGTTGTTCTCGATGCGCAGGTTGTGCG
>JALYWF010000186.1 GCA_030852845.1 Pseudomonadota bacterium | reverse complement strand
AGCCTGGCCGGAACCCTCCACGCCGGACGAACTGCATGACGCACTGATGTTGCTGGGCGCGATGACGGAAACGGAGGGCCGCGGCGGCGGCCCGGTTCCGCGCGCCGACTGGCAGGCCTTGTTTGTTGCCTTGCGCGATGCCCGGCGCGCCACCCGCCTGACTGCGGGAGACACGGTGTTCTGGGTGGCAGCCGAAATGCTGCCGCAGGCCAGGGCAGCGTGGCCGGAGGCCACCATCGATCCTTCCATCGCCGTGCCGGCCGACTACGCAGCGCGGCAGTGGGAGGAGAGCGAAGCCATCCGTGAGTTGCTGCGGGGACGCATGCAGGCCGTGGGTCCCACCACTGCGCCAGCACTCGACAGCCTGCTGGCCCTGCCTGAGAGCAGCGCACTGGCCGGGCTGATGGCGCTGGAGAATGAAGGCTTCGTGATGCGCGGGCACTTCTCCGATCCGCCACCGGCGGGGGAATCGGCCGCCGGCACCAGCCTGGAATGGTGCGAGCGCCGCCTGCTGGCACGCATCAGTCGCAACACCATCCGCTCGCTGCGCGCCCAGGTGCAACCGGTGGCCAGTGCAGATTTCATGCGCTTCCTGCTCGAGTGGCAGGGCGTCACGCGCGAACCAAAAGGTGAAGGGCCGCAGAGCGTTGCCGGCGTGCTCGAACAGCTGGAGGGGTTCGAAATTCCGGCCATTGCGTGGGAACGCGATGTACTGCCGGCGCGGCTCAAGGCCTACGACCCGGCCTGGCTGGACACGCTGTGCCTGTCCGGCCGCGTGCTGTGGGCGAGGCTGGATGCGCCGCGCGGCACCGTGGCCGGCCCGGTGCGCACCACGCCCATCGCCCTGCTCTCGCGCGCAAATTTTCCGCTTTGGCGCAGCCTGTCGCAACAGCAGCGCGACGACCTGCAGCTGTCTGCCTCCGCGGTGGAGATGGTCTCGCAACTCGCGTTGCGCGGCGCCTCCTTCTTCGACGAACTGCACCGCGGCAGCGGGCTGCTACCCACGCAGGCCGAGAACGCGCTGGGCGAACTGGTGGCAGCGGGCCTGGTGAGTGCGGACAGCTTCGGCGGCCTGCGCGCATTGCTGCTGCCACTGAAGACACGGCACCGATTGGCCGCACGCGGGCGTCGCGTGGCGCTGCACGGGCTGGAGGAAGCGGGTCGATGGAGCCTGCTGCGGCCGGTGTCGACCGATGGCAAACCCCTGGCCGGCGCGCCCGACAGCCCTGGTCCGCTGCATGCAACCGAACAGGTGGAACAGGCAGTGTGGCGCCTGCTGCAGCGCTATGGAGTTGTGTTCCGGCGCCTGCTGGCCCGCGAGGCGCCCTGGCTACCGCCCTGGCATGCATTGCTGCGCACGCTGCGCCGCCTTGAAGCCCAGGGCCATGTGCGTGGCGGGCGATTTGTGGCCGGTGCGACCGGTGAGCAATACGCGCTGCCGGATGCGGTAGCGGCGTTGCGTGCCGTCCGGCAACGAGCCCCGGATGGCGCACTGGTTTCCCTCAGTGCCGCGGATCCGCTGAACCTGCTGGGCATCGTGACACCTGGTGCGCGGCTGGCTGCCCTGCCGGGCAACCGTTTCGTGCTGCGCGACGGCGTGCCGGTTGCCGTCCATGCCGCGGGGGCGATCGAGCTGCTGGTGGAAGTGGCACTGCCGGACCAATGGGCCGTGCGCAGCGCGCTGCTGCGCCGGACTACCGCCGGTGCCCACGCGCAGAGCGCCTGAGGGCGTAGGCGCCCTCTGCCACCTGCTGTGGATTGCCGCTGCTACACACCGCGGCCCTGGTCCGCGGCAATGGCTGCATGCCGGAAGGCCCTTCGATAGTCATCCTGCGCGAGGAACTGGCCCGCTTCACGGGCAAGAAGATCCTGCGCGCCACGGGCAATGCCCGCATCGACATGGCCCGCATCGCCGGCCAGAAGGTGACCGCCTTCCGCAGCTGGGGGAAACATTTCCTCATCGAAATGCCGCACACCAGCGTGAGGGTCCACTTCCTGATGTTCGGCAGCTGGACGGTGGATGAGCGCAAGGACCGGGAGCCGCGATTGCAGCTGCAATTCCGCCAGGGCGAGGTGAACTTTTACAGCTGCGCCATACGCCTCGTCGACGAGCCGCTGGACGACGTCTATGACTGGAGCGCGGATGTGATGTCCGACGCATGGGATGCCGCGGCGGCCCGGCGCAAGCTGCGTGCCGCGCCCGACACCCTGATCTGCGATGCCCTGCTTGACCAGTCCGTCTTCGCCGGTGTGGGCAACATCATCAAGAATGAGGTGCTGTTCCGGGTGAAGGTGCACCCGCTGTCCACGACTGGTGCGTTGCCCACCCCGAAACTGCGTGCCGTGGTGGATCAGGCCAGCAAGTACAGCTTCGAATTCCTGGCATGGCGCCGCGCATTCGTCCTGCGCAAGCACTGGCTGGTGCACAACAAGGGGACCTGCCCGTCCTGCGGGGGCAAACTGACGCGTGAGTGGCTGGGCGTGACCAATCGTCGCACCTTCTACTGCGAGCGCTGCCAGCCGCTCTATGGAGCCAGGACGAAGGAGATAAAAAAACAGCCGCAACAGAAAAAGATGAAGAAGAGCAAGAAGGCCCCGGCCAGGATTGGCGCGCGTGGGCGGCGCGAGGCAGCGACCCACAGCTGAGCCGCAGGGACACCTCATGCACCTGATCCAAATCTTCCTCCCGCTGCGCGACAACGCCGGGCGGCCAATCGCCCAGTCGCATTTCGACCAGCTGGCCAAGGAACTGGGCGACCGCTTCGGCGGGTTGACCAGCTATGCACGGGCTCCGGCCACCGGACTCTGGAAGAAGAGCCGGAATGCGCCGCGGCAGCGTGACCAGATCGTGATCTACGAAGTGATGGCGCGGCGGCTGGAGGCCGCCTGGTGGAAGCAGCTGCGCCGGCGGCTGGAGAAGACCTTCCGGCAACAGCAGATCCTGATCCGCAGCCTGGTCATCCGGCAGCTCTGACCGCTGAGTTCAAAGGCGCGAGGCGGCCCTTTCCGGTCCCTTGCTGCGGAAGGCGCGCGGTGACGCACCGGCCAGGCGCGAGAAGAAGCGCGTGAAGTAGGCCGGATCCTCAAAGCCCAGTGCGTAGGCGATCTCGCTCACCGGATTGCTGGTGTAGTGCAGCTGGCGCTTGGCCTCGAGCAGGATGCGCGCATGGATGAGCTGTATGGGCGACTGGCCCGTGGAAGACAGGCAGACGCTGCGCAGCCGCGACTCGGACACGTGCAGTGCCTGCGCATACTCCGCCACTGCCATATCCTCGCGGAAGTGCCGCTCCACCAGTTCGTTGAAGCGCGCCATCAACTGGCGTCTCTGCCCCACCACCGGATCAGCCGGATTGGGCAGGCCGCTGTTCAGCCGCAGCAGGTTGCCGAGCAGCACTTCCAGCCAGCCATGCAGCGCCAGCCCGTCACCGGCGTCCGGCCGGGCGAACTCGCGCGCCAGCATGCGCACGCTCTGGGAAAGGTCCGTACCCTGGAGCGTGCCTGTCGGCGTTTCCAGCACCGAGGGCTGGGCGAAAAGTCCGGTGACGCCCGCCTCACGTTCGGCAAGGCTGCGCAGCAGCACGTCGGAGACGGAAATGACATGACCGCGGGTGCCCGGTTCGAACTCGAAACCATGCACGGTGCCGGCCGGCATCAGCACGATGGCCGGCGGCCGGAACTGCGATCGCCTGCCGTCGGCAAGGACCACACCCCTGCCCCGCAGCACAAAGATCACCTGGTGAAGGCCGTGGTGAAGGTGCGGTTCGATCTTCCAGTGGTGGCCTGCGCTGCGCGCCTCGATGGTCTCGATATGCAGCATCGGGCCTACGATGCGTCGTGCGGCCTCGCCATAGAGCAGATAGGCAGGAATCCTGCGCCCGCCGCGTTTCTGTTCCATCCGGCATGTTAGGAACACCCCGTCCGAAAAGTCCAATTCTCAGGCTGGAATTGCAAAGCCCGCACACCGGGGCGGACGCACAATACAGGCCGGCCTACTGGAAGGACTCTGGACTGATGCGAACACAGGTTGCAATCATTGGTGCGGGCCCCTCCGGCCTGCTGCTGGGCCAGCTGCTGCACAAGGCGGGAATAGACGCCGTGGTGATCGAGCGGCAGAGCGGTGAATACGTGCTGGGACGTATCCGGGCAGGCATCCTCGAACAGGTCACGGCCGACCTGCTGGATGAAGTGGGCGTTGGCGCGCGCATGCACGCCGAGGGACTACCCCACGACGGCTTCGAGCTGCTGATGGCGGGCCAGCGCCACCGCATCAACCTCCATCAACTCACCGGCGGCTCCCGCGTGCTGGTCTATGGCCAGACCGAGCTTACGCGCGACCTGATGGAAGCGCGCGCCGAAGCGGGCCTCACGACAGTCTACGAGGCGCAGGATGTGTCCGTCGGCGGATTCGACGGCGAGAAACCATTCGTCACCTGGCACAAGGACGGCAAGCAACACCGCCTCGACTGCGAATTCATCGCCGGCTGTGATGGTTACCACGGCGTGTGCCGGGCCAGCGTGCCGAAATCCTCCATCCGCGAGTTCGAGAAGGTTTATCCCTTCGGCTGGCTGGGCCTGCTGTCCGACACGCCGCCGGTGAACGAGGAGCTCATCTACATCAACAGCGAGCGCGGTTTTGCCCTGTGCTCCATGCGCAGCCGCACCCGCAGCCGCTACTACCTGCAGGTACCGCTCACCGACAAGGTCGAGGCCTGGTCCGATGACGCCTTCTGGGCGGAGCTGAAACTGCGGCTGGACGAGCCAGGCCGTGAAGCCCTGGTAACGGGTCCGTCGCTGGAGAAAAGCATCGCCCCGCTGCGCAGTTTCGTAGTCGAGCCGCTGCGCTTCGGGCGTCTCTTCCTGGCTGGCGACGCGGGCCACATCGTGCCCCCCACCGGTGCCAAGGGCCTGAACCTCGCTGCCACCGATGTGAAATACCTGTCCACGGCCTTCATCGAATACTTCAAGGAACGCAGCGCCGCCGGCATCGACCACTATTCGGAACGCTGCCTGCGGCGCGTGTGGCGCGCCGAACGCTTCTCCTGGTGGTTCACCAACCTGATGCACAAATTCCCCGAAGATGGCGCCCTGGCCGAAAGGCTGCGGCACGCCGAAATGGATTACCTGTTGAATTCGGAGTCGGGCCTGCGCACCATCGCCGAGAACTACGTCGGGCTGTCACTCGACTTCGGATCGCGCGGGCCCGCGCTGGCAGGCAACGGGCCCCATCAGCTCAAGGAGAGACCGTGAAGGGCATGCAGGGAAAGATGCGTTACAAGCCTCGTGCAGCCCTTGCACTGGCGGTGCTGCTGGCACTGGGCGGCTGCAGCAGCAGCGACAATACAAGGCTTGCCGAACTGGAAGCCGAGGTGGAGGCATTGCGCGCCAGCGCCAGTCGCGCCAGCGACTACATCGACATCCTCAACCTGCAGTCCATCTACGGCTACTACGTGGACAAGTCCCAGTGGGACCAGGCCGCAGACCTTTTCGCCAGCGATGCCACGCTTGAGATCGCCGGCCGCGGACTCTTCAAGGGCCAGGACCGCATCCGCGAATACCTGCATGAACTCGGGCCGCTGGAATACGGCAAGCTGTTCAACCACACCCAGCTGCAGCCCGTAGTGCATGTCGCTGACGACGGCGCCAGCGCCAGGGCGCGCTGGCGCTCCTTCATGATGGTGGGGCGCCTCGGCAAGGAGGCCCGCTGGGGCGACGCCATCTACGAGAACGAGTACGTGAAGGAAGACGGCACCTGGAAGATCAGCAAGCTGCATTCCTACATCACCTTCTACGTGGAATACGACCGCGGCTGGAACAAGGGCGCGGTGGAACTGCCGAAGCACCTGGAGACGCTGGAGCCGGACGCCGAGGCCACCGTGAAATACGGCGCGTTCCCTGAGGTGTTCATTCCGCCGTACCACTACAAGAACCCGGTATCGGGGAAGTAGATGAAAGTCCCCGCGCGATCGGCCCTCGGCGCCCTGCTGGTACTGCTGGGCGCATGCCAGGCACGAGAGGATGCGCCCCGCGCCACGACGCCCGGCGCAGCCCCCACGCAGGCGGCGACTTCCACCTGCGACCGCGCCTGTCTATACGGCGTGCTCGACAGCTACCTGAAGGCATTGCTGGCACGCGATCCGCAGCAGGTACGGTGGGCGACCAGCGTCCGCCACACCGAGAACAACGTGGAACTGCGCCCAGGCGATGGACTGTGGGGCACCATCACCGCCCTCGACAGCTACGAGATGCGCTTTGCCGATCCGCTGACCGGCGGCGTTGCGATTTTCGGCGTGGTGGAGGAGACCACCACGCGCTCACCCTATGCGATGCGGCTGAAGGTGGTCGAGGGCTCGGTGGCGGAAGCCGAGACCATCGTCGTGCGCAAGGACGATGCCGGCATTCCTTTCGTCACAGCCGACATCAAGCCCCTGCCGGTGTGGGACGAGGTCATCCCGGAAGCACAACGCACGCCACGCCAGCAGATGATCGACGCCGCCAACGGCTACTTCGAGACCCTGCAGCGGAACGACGGTACCCTGCACGTGCAGTTCACCGATGACTGCAACCGCCGCGAGGACGGCTTCATCTCGACCAATGTGCCCAATCCGGATCTCGATCCCTTGTGGAAGCTCGGCTGCGCCGACCAGTTTCGCATGGGCCAGTACCTCTACGACGACCGCCTGCGCGACCGCCGCTTCCCCGTGGTGGACGAGGAGCGCGGCATCGTGCTGGGCGCAGGGTTCATCGACCATGAAGGCCGGATCGGCGACTTCAAGCTCACCGACGGCAGCACACGCAGTTCCATCTTCCGCCGGCCGCACAGCTTCGTGCTGCTGGAGGCGTTCAAGATCAGGGACGGCAAGATCGCCCAGGTGGAAGCATCGTTCATCACCGTGCCTTACAACATGCCCTCCCCATGGATGGCGCCGTAAGCAAGCGCTTGCATCCGGCAGATCCGGTGGATATCACCCCGGCTTCTGCCTTGCCGCCGCTCAGGGGGCACAATTAGTATGCATTCAACTCAAACAAGGGCCACCAGGGGGCATAGCATGCGCATCGTCGGCAAATCCGTTCGGGCCGCAATTGGCGGCACACTCACCGGACTCGGCGTCATTGGCGCATTGTCGGCAGGAGCGGCGACAGCCTCCGCGGCTGAAGGCCCACAGGTGGAAGAAGAACTGGAAGAAGTGGTGGTCACGGCCCGCCGCCGCGAGGAAAGCCTGCAGGACACCCCGGTGGCGGTGACAGTGGTCACCAGCGAGATGCTCGAGGCCATGCAGATCGGCGGCACCACCGACCTCGACAAGATCGCCCCGAACCTGCAGTTCCACAGCTACGGCACCCTCACCGGCAACAACTCCGCCGCGCAGGTGTTCATCCGCGGCATCGGCCAGACCGATGCCACGCCTGCGGTTGATCCCGGTGTCGGCCTCTATATCGACGATGTATACATGGGCCGCTCGGTGGGCGGCGCCATGGAGATGCGCGACATCGTCAGCACGCAGGTGCTGCGTGGCCCGCAGGGAACACTGTTCGGCCGCAACACCATCGGCGGCGCGGTGCTGCTCACCACCAACGGTCCCGGCGAGAGCGCCGGCAACTCCATGCGTGTCACGGTGGGCGAGGACGAACTCTTCGACGCCTTTGCTGCCTTCGACGTGCTAGATGGTGAGAAATGGTCGGCCCGCGTGTCCGGTGGCTTGCGCCGCCGCGATGGCTACGTGCATCGCGTGTTCGACGGCGTTGACCTGGGCGACGAGAATTCCCGCAACGGCCAGGCAGCGCTGCGCTACAAACCAACCGACAACCTCTCCTTCACGCTGCGCTTCGACGTGGCCCAGGAAGAGGAAAATGGCTCGCCCTTCGTGTTCCATTCGATGAACGAGGCTGCCCTGTTCGTCGGCGTGGGCAGCATCAATGCGGGCTGCCCCTATGTCGTCGATGGCATGCCGCCACCCACGCTGGTGGGTCCGCAGGCTCACCCCGGCTGCGGCAACGACGCACAGGCCCTGGGCCCCTTCACCAATGGCGGCACCGCCCCGGTGTTCAGCGAGCTGAAGAACCACGGCTTGTCGCTGGTGGCCAGCTGGAACGCCACCGATAAGCTGTCGTTCAAGTCCATCACGTCGGACCGGCAGCTGAAGTGGGCCGGTGCCCGCGACGCGGACAACACTCCGCTGCTGGTGCTGCACACCAACTACCACAGCAAGAGCGACCAGTTCAGCCAGGAATTGCAGGCCCTGTTCAACGGTGACCGCCTCGACGGCGTGATCGGCCTATACTACTTCGACGAGAAGACCTTCGATCGCGTGCTGGTGCCCATCTCCAATCCTGGCACTTCCTATGATACGCAGCGGGTCTGGCTGGAAAGCGAGGCCAAGGCGGCATTCACGGAGTGGACGCTGAAGGTCACCGAGGGACTCAGCGCCACCGCCGGTGTGCGCTACACCGACGAGACCAAGTCGCTGGAGGGCATCATGTTCAATGTGTCCCCGGCCACGGCGGCTGAGCCGGCGACGCCGCCCACCGCGCTCTGCCCCTACGGCGGCTTGCCGCCCACGCAGA
>JALYWF010000185.1 GCA_030852845.1 Pseudomonadota bacterium | reverse complement strand
CCTGGCCTTTCTCGTTGGCCAGGCGCACCAGCACCTCCATCGACGGGCCGGAGTCGTTCTCGCCCCAGGCCGGCACGATGGGCTGCCAGTAGAGGCGGAAGCTGTTTTCGCGCAGTGCGGACTGCAGGGTGCGCAGCCACTGGATGTCGCCGCTCTGGCGGGCGCTGATCTCATCGCGTGCGGAATACACGACCACCTTGCCGTCGCCTCGCTTCTTGGCCACATAGCAGGCCGAGTCGGCGGCGGCGAAGGTTTCTTCCACGGTGCCGCTGTCGCGCGCCAGTTCCACCAGGCCCACGCTGGCGCCAATGGAATGGATGCGGTCCTTCCACACGAAACGGTGTTCGCCCACCGCACGTGCCAGGTCATCGGCGATCTGCCGGCTTTTATCCAGCGGACAGCCCGGCAACAGCAGCGCGAATTCATCGCCGCCCACGCGGGCCACGGTGTCGGAGTCGCGCACGGCCTGCCGCATCAGCTTGGCCGCCTCGCGCAGCAGCGCATCGCCGGCCTGGTGGCCACTGCTGTCGTTGACCGCCTTGAAGTGATCCAGGTCGATGAAGCACATCACATGCGAGGCCTCGCCCGCATGCGCGCCGTCGAGGGCCTCGGACAGGCGACGCTCGAACTCGCGGCGGTTGATCAGCCCGGTGAGCGCGTCGTGGGTGGCCTGGTAGGACATCTGCCGCGTGATGCCGCGGATCTCGGTGACGTCATGCAGCAGCACCACCGCGCCGGTGATTTCCTCGGTGGCGTTGTCGCTGCTCTTCAGCGGCGTCACGGTGAGCTCGATGGAGCGTTCCGATCCAGCCTGCCGGGCGAGCAGGAATGCGCGCCGGCCCAGGCCGAAACTGGCCACGCCACGCAGCGCCAGTTCCACCGGATCCTTCAGCAGCTTGCGGTCGGTCTCGTCCACGAGGGCCATCACCTGGTCCACGCTGCGGCCGAGCAGCTTGTCCATGTCCACGCCCAAGAGCTGCGCGGCCACCGGATTGGCATAGTCGATGCGGCCGGCATGGTCAGTGGTGAGCAATGCCTCCCCCAGCGACTCGAGCACACTGCGCGAACGCGAGCGCGCACCCAGCGCCTCGAACAGCCCGGTGCCGCCCGGCACCGAAGAGGTGCTCATGGTGGGAATCACTTCCATGCCATTGAGCAGCACGGCCTTGCCACCTTCGAAGTCCACGCGCGTCGCGGTGACTTCCAGCCGCGCCTGCTGCCCCTGCTGGCCGGTCAGGTCGAGTTCGAAACGCACCACCGGTTCATCGGAGAGGCAGCGTGCCAGGTGGTCCTGCAGCAGCCCGGCCTCGTCGGCGGCCACCAGGCTGGCCAGCTGCCGGCCGACCAGCTCGACGCGGTCGACGCCGACCAGGCGTCCGAAGAGGGGATTGGCATAGAGGATGACCTCCTCTTTGCAGAGCACGACCGCCTCATGCACGGCATCGCCAACCTGCGCGAAGAGGTTGGGCTGGGCAGGCCCGGCGGCGGGCGCGGCCTGGGCCAGTTCAAGCGCATGCGCGGCAGCCTGCCCCCGGCGCCACTGCCAGATGAGCAAGATGAGCAGGAGGGCGCCGGCCAGGGCGAGAATGAGGCTGAGAAGCCCGGGATCCGGCATTTCGTCCTTCAGAAGTATCTTCGGCCGAGAATACCTTAGTCGCCGAATGGCAACAGTGCGGTTGGACATAAGCCGCTTGGGAAAATGATCAGCTACCTGATATTCTCGCCGCCTCTGCAGAGGCCCTCCAAGTCCATGAATTCCAGCCTTTCCCCCCGCACCCAGATGACCTACCAGCAGGTGCGCGCCTGGTCGGTGCTCGACCCGCGCACCCTGGCCGTATTCGAGCGCCTGCCACGCGAGGATTTCGTCCCCGCGGACTGGCGTGGCGCCGCCTATGGCGATCTTGCGATTCCACTGGGCGACGGCCAGCACATGCTCACGCCCACCCTGGTGGGCCGCATCCTGCAGGCGGTGGCGCCGGCCCCGCAGGACCGCGTGCTGGAAGTCGGAACCGGCTCCGGCTACCTCACCGCCTGCCTGGCCCTGCTGGCCCACGCGGTGCACAGCCTGGAAATCCGCGCACCCCTGGCCCGTGGCGCGCGCGGAGCGCTGCAGCGCGCGGGCATCGGCAATGCGCAGGTCGAGGAGGCCGATGCCTTCAGCTGGCAGCCGGCCGCACCCGACTACGACGTGATCGTGGTCACTGGCGCGATGCCGATCTACGACGCACGCTTCGAGTCGCTGCTGCGTCCCGACGGGCGCCTGTTCGTGATCACCGGCAGCGCTCCTGTAATGGAAGCGAAGCTGGTGAGACTTACCGGGCAGCGCAAGCGCGAGGAAACCAGCCTGTTCGAGACCCTGGTGGATCCGCTCGATCATTCCGCCCGTCCCAGCCCGTTCGCCTTCTGAGGGCTGCGGGGGGAACTCGCCGCAGGCCGGCGGGTCTTGAAACTGCCTTCAATCGATACGCAAAGAACAATCCGGGATGCATGCAATGAAACTTGGAAAATTCGCGCTGGGCCTGGGTGGTGTGGCCGCCCTGCTGGTGGGCGCACCGGTGCTCGGCGCCGACCTGCTGTCGGTGTATGAGCTGGCACTGCGCAACGACCCGCAGATCCGCGAGGCCGACGCCAACCGCCTCGCGCAGCGCCAGGCACGTCCGCTCGCCATTGCCAACCTGCTGCCCGATGTTTCCGCTTCCGCCGGCCGCACCCGCCGCTGGGGCACGCAGACCATCAATGGCCAGGCCCTGCCCGGCTCCGGTGATGGCTACAACACCACCGATGGCTGGAACCTCTCGATCAACCAGACCCTGTTCTCCTGGCAGGAATGGATGACGCTGCGCACGGCCAGCAGCGAAGTGGCGCAGGCCGAGGCCGATTTCATGGCGCAGGAGCAGGCGCTGGCGCAGCGCGTGGCCCAGCAGTACTTCGCCGTGCTCAATGCCCGCGACAACCTGGAGGCCATGGAAGCCGCGCGCGATGCCATCACCCGCCAGCTGGAGCAGGCCGAGCAGCGCTTCGAGGTGGGCCTCATCGCCATCACCGACGTGCAGGACGCGCGCGCCGAGCGCGATGCCGCCAACGCGCAGGTGATCGGTGCACGCCGGCAGCTCTCCAGCGCCGAGGAACAGCTGCGCGCCACCATCGGCGAGCGTCCGGTGGCGCTCAATGAGCCCGCCGACGACATGCCGCTGGTATCGCCCAACCCGCAGTCGGAAGATGCCTGGGTGAATGCGGCGATGGAGCAGAACCTGTCGCTGATCTCCACGCGCCTGGCCGCCGACATCGCCCGCAACAATGTCACCAGCTCCTTCGGCAGCTTCATGCCGAACGTGGGACTGACGCTGGGCAAGTCACGCAGCGAGGGGCTCGAAACCGATTCCATCAGCAACGGCAAGTCCGTCGCCCTGAATTTCAGCATGAACCTCAACGGCGCCGGCTACGGCAATGCCTCGCGCACCAAGCAGAGCCAGTACCAGTGGATCGCCGCGCGCGAGCGCCTGGAGCGCAGCTCGCGCGACACCGAGCGGCAGGCCCGCGACGCCTACCAGGGTGTGAACAGCGAGATCGAGCGTGTGCAGGCGCTGCGTTCCGCGCTGGAATCCAGCCGCACGGCGCTGACGGCCACCGAGGCCGGCTACGAAGTGGGCACGCGCACCGCAGTGGATGTGCTCAACTCACGCCGCCTGCTGATCCAGGCCGAGACCAATTATTCGGCCGCCAAGTATTCCTACCTGAACAACCTGATCCAGCTGCGGCTGGCCGCCGGCAACCTCGATCGCAGCGTGCTCGAGGAACTCAACCGCTGGCTGACGGTGCCGACGGGAACAGGCGCGCAGTAAGCAGCGCGATGGTGCGCGCCGCGGCCCCGCGATGGGCCGCGACCGCCGCCGCTACCCGCTCCCCGGCCTGCCTCGCCGCCGCCGGATCATCCAGCCACGCGGCCAGCGCTGCGACCAGCATATCCACCCCGCCGACCTGCACTGCGCCGCCACTGGCGAGCAGCGCAGCAGCCACGTCCGGCGCGTTGAATGTCGCCGCACCCGTGAGCACGGGCCTGCCCAACGCCGCCGGCTCCAGCAGGTTGTGGCCGCCCACCGGCACCAGGCTGCCCCCCACAAAGGCCACGTCGGCAGCGGCGTACCAGTCGTGCAGCACTCCCATCTGGTTGATCAGCACCACCTCAGGTGCGGCAACCGCCGGCGACTGATCAGCTGCGGCAGGCGCGGCTCGCCATCCATCGGCCGCAAGCTTGCGCGCCACGCCGGCGAAACGTTCGGGGTGGCGCGGCGCGAAGGCCAGCAGTGGCGGCAAGGAATCGCGCTGGCGTGCCGCTTCCAGCAAGCGGCGATGGGCTTCCAGCAGCATTTCTTCCTCGCCGGGATGCGTGCTGCCGGCCACCCACAGGGCGCGCCCTTGCGCCCAGCGCGCGCGCAGCGCCGCACCACGTGCCTGCAGGTCCGCATCGGGCGGGAGATCGAACTTGAGATTGCCGGTCACGCTCACGCGCTCTTCGTGCGCGCCCAGTTGCACCAGGCGCTGGCTGTCAAGTTGCGACTGCGCGCCGATGGCAACGAAGGCACGCACGGTGTCGCGCATCATGTCCGGCGCCCAGCGCCGGTAGCCGCGCAGCGAGCGTTCCGACAGCCGCGCGCTCACCAGCGCCAGCGGAATGCCGCGCGACTGCGCCCCGGCAATCAGGTTCGGCCACAACTCGGTCTCGACGAAGACGGCCGCCGAAGGCCGGACCGCATCCAGGAAACGACGCACGGCGCCGGGCAGATCCCAGCACGCCGCCTGCACAGTCACGCGCGCATCGCGCGCAAACAGCTCGCGGGCGCGCGTGAGGCCGGTGGCCGTACCAACAGTGACCAGCAGGGGCATGGGCAGGTCGTGCAGGTGGCGATGCAGGGCAGCCAGCGCGCGCAATTCCCCCACCGATGCCGCATGCAGCCACAGGGGATCGTCCCTGCGCGGCGCATGGCGCCAGGCCAGCCGCTGCGCCAGCCCACTGCGCAGTGCCGGCGTGCGCCAGCCCCGCCAGGCATTCCAGAGCGCGGCGAATGGCAGCAGCAGGCAAAGCAGCAGCGAGTAGAGCCAGCGCGGCATGGGCTTGAAGGCTACTGCGGCTGGAACCAGGCCGTCACGAGGCACTGCCACTGCGTGTCATCGAAGCGCCGTTCGGCGCGCTGGTCTTCCAGTGCATCCAGCGAGCGCCTGAGGCGCGCCAGGTTGGCATCGGCCCACAGCCCGGGCGAGCGCCGGTGCCCGGATTGCAGCAGGGCCTGTTCCCCGGTCGGCGCGGCCGGACCGCGGCGCAGGCGCGCCTTGTCGAAGTCGATCAGGAACACCTCGTCGGCGCCGCGCAGCAGGATGTTGTGCGCGTTGAGGTCCGCATGGTCCAGGCCCCAGTCATGGAAGCGGCGGATGGTGCGGCCGATCGCCGCCCAGGTGGACAGTCCCAGGTCTGCCTCGGCCAGGCAGGCGGCCAGCGTGCGCGTGTCGGGCAGGTATTCGGTGATGATGTCGGCCGTGTATCCCAGCCCCGACCGGGCATAACGCACCGCCACCGGGCGCGGCACGGGCAGCTGGTCCGCGTGCAGGCGCAGGTTCAGCTTCAGCTCCGCCAGCGGGCGTGTGCGCGCCTCGCCCAGCCACAGGTAGCGCTCGGCACTCAGCGCGGCAATGAGCCCACCGCGCAGGTAATGGCGCAGCAGGTACCGCCGTCCCTCGTACTCGAAACCGATGGCCGCACCACGTCCGGTGTGTCGCGCGATCACGGCACCACGTGACATCCAGTGCTGGGGATGAA
Organism: Pseudomonadota bacterium; assembly: GCA_030852845.1. GTDB lineage: Bacteria > Pseudomonadota > Gammaproteobacteria > Steroidobacterales > Steroidobacteraceae > ZC4RG30. Next base: position 138 of record JALYWF010000185.1, on the reverse strand, counting down.
ACCAGTCGAAGGTGACCGGCGCGCCAGTGGCGGCATTGACGAAGCAGGCGCCCTGCCAGCCCGGCCCGCGCACCGCGGTGCGCAGCAGCCGGAGCGGTGCATCGGCGGAGGCGCTCAACGGCGCAGGGTGAACTCGGC
>JALYWF010000183.1 GCA_030852845.1 Pseudomonadota bacterium | reverse complement strand
TGCCGGGGCAGCACAGCCCTGCGGACTCAATTGCGAGGGCAACTGGGTGGCGGCATGGGGCACTGCGCAGCAGCTGGCGCAACCCGTGCTTGCGATTCCGGCAGCGGTCACACCACCGGCAAAGGTGGTCCGCCAGACCGTGCGGATGATCGCGCGGCCTACGGTGTCCGGTTCCGCGCTGCGGGTGGCGCTGTCCAATTCCTTCGGCTACGCCGCCGTGCGCATCGACGCGGCGCATGTGGCGCGCCATGTGGGCGGCGGTGCCATCGACGCCGGCAGCGGGCAGAGCCTGACCTTCGGCGGGCGCGCGTGGGTGGTGCTGCCGCCCGGTGCGCAGGTATACAGCGATCCGCTTCCCTTCGAGGTGGCTGCCCAGGCTGATCTGGCCATATCGCTTTATCTCGAGGCCGACAGTGGTCCGACCACCGCGCATCCCATCGGCTTGCGCACGGCCTGGCTTGCTCCCGGCAACCAGGTATCGGCCACGCGGCTGAGTGATGCCGCCACCTTCAGCTCCTACCTGTGGCTGGCCGGCATCGACGTGCGCGCGGCAGACAACGCGGCGACCATCGTCGCCTTCGGCGATTCCATCACCGACGGGTTCTCCACCACGCCGGATGCGGACCTCCCCTGGCCCTCGATCCTCGCGCGACGCCTGGCAGCGCAACGGAACCAGCCGCCGCGTGGCGTGATCAACATGGGCATCTCAGGCAATCGCGTGCTGCGCGAGGACGCCGGCTCCAGTGCACTGGCCCGCTTCGACCGCGACGTGCTGTCCCGTCCCGGCGCGCGCTGGGTGCTGCTGCTGGAAGGCATCAACGACATCGGCTTCCTGGCCTTCGCGGGCAACAATCCCGCCGAGCAGCTCACGGTCGAGGACATCATCACCGGCTACCGGATGTTGATCGGGCGCGCACGGCTGCACGGCCTCAGGATCATTGGCGGGACACTGACACCTTTCGAGGGCGTGCCCACCTATAGCGAGGCCGCAGAGCGCATGCGCCAGCAGGTGAATGCGTGGATCCGCACCAGCGGCGCCTTTGATGCCGTGGTGGACTTCGACGCGGTCACGCGGGATCCGGCGGCACCCACGAAGCTGCGCGCAGAGTACGACTCGGGCGACCATATCCATCCCAATGATGCCGGCAACAAGGCCATGGCGGATGCCATCGACCTGAAACTGTTTCGCTGAAGGAGCCAGTCATGAAACCTCTTCTCGCGGTGGCGATCTCGGTTCTCTGCATTGCACCTGCCGCGTACGCAGCGCAGCCGCAGGGCGGGGCGGGGGCACAGCAGGCACCGGCCACATTGCGCGCCGGCGCGGCACGCGTCGATTTCACACCCGCGCAGCTGCCGGCCAGTATCCTGGGCGTGCTGGACCCGATCTACGTGCGCGCCATGGTGATGGACAATGGCAGCACGCGCGCCGCACTGGTGTCGGTGGACGCCGGTTCCGTATCCACCGACCTCTTCAACAAGGTCAGTGCCCGCGCTGCGGAGGAGCTGAAGATCCCGGCCGCGCAGCTGCTGATCTCGGCCACGCACACGCACAGCGTACCCTTCCAGGCCAGCCAGGGCCTGGATGAGAAGGTCATGCAGGCATTGCGCGAGGCGGCGGCGCGGATGCAGCCGGCGCGCGTGGCCTGGGGCACGGGCCAATCGTGGATCAACGTGAACCGCGACCGCGTGGACCCGGTGACCAACCGCTGGTGGGAAGGCCCGAACTACGAAGGCACTTCCGACAAGACCGTGGCGGTGGTGCGGTTCGAGAGTCTCTCTGGCCAGCCCATTGCGGTCTATTACAACTATGGCGTGCATGCGGTGCTCACCGGCACGCTGGACAAGATCAGCGGCGACATTCCCGGCGCCACGTCGCGCTACCTGGAGAGTTCGCTGGGTGGCAATGCAGTGGCGCTGTGGTCCAGCGGCCCCGCCGGCGATCAGAACCCGGTCTTCTTCAACCAGACCTATGAGTTGCGCGAGATCCGCATCGCCGACTATGCGAAGCGCGGCGAGGACATCAGCAACTCCATGCCGCCGGGCGGGCAGGGGCTGGACCGCAACAACCCGCGCGTGCAGGTGCTGCTGAAGCAGCAGGAACAGATGACGGAGACCATGGGGCAGATGCTGGGAGAGGAGATCCTGCACGTGATGCGCGAGTCGCTGGAGAAGCCGCCAGTGGACCTCGCCATCCGCGGCGCAAACTCGCGGCTCACCTGTCCGGCACGGCGTCGCACAGATGCCGGTCGTGCGGGCTATCCGGGCACCTACGTGGATGCGGGCGAGGTGTCTATCCGCCTGGGTGCGCTGCGCATTGGCGACATCTACATCGGCACGGTGGACGGCGAGGTGTACAGCGGCATCGGATTGCGCCTGAAGCGGGAGTCCCCCTTCAAGCACACCATGCTGTCCACGCTGACCAATGGCTCGGCCCCCACCGGCTACATCCCCAGCGAGGATGCCTGGGGGCGCAATGTGTTCACCGTGCTCAGCTCCCGGCTGAAGCCGGGCTGCGCCGAGGCTGGTATCGTTGACGGCATCGTTGACCTGATGCGGGGGCTTTGAAGTGAAGAAGACCAGGCAGAAGACGAGCTGGACGGTGGTGCTTGGCGCCTGCGCGCTGGCGCTGGCAGCGGGACAGGTGCAGGCCCAGGTGCAGACCCAGGTGCCCGAAGTGGTGGCCGGGGCCGCCAAGGCCCGCATGGAAACCATCAAGGTGAAGTCGCGCGAGATCGCCGGCAACCTGCTGGGCACACCGGCCGAGCGCGACGTGATCGTCATCCTGCCCCCCAGCTACGACAAGCAGCGCAGCCGCCGCTACCCGGTGGTCTATGCCCTGCACGGTTACTCCATCGGCCCGGACCAGTGGGTGAAGGAAATCCACCTGCCGCAGACCGCCGAAGGCGCATTTGCCAAGGGCACGCCGGAGATGATCATTGTTCTCCCCAGCAGCAAGAACGAACACAACGGCGCGTTCTATTCCAACTCGATCACGACGGGCAATTTCGAGAACTTCATAGCCGATGAGCTGATCGAGCACATCGACCGCAACTATCGCACGCTGGCACGCCCGGAAAGCCGCGGGCTGGTGGGGCATTCCATGGGCGGCTACGGTGCCTCGCGCATCGGTGTGCGGCGGGCCGAGCTCTATGGCGCGCTGTACCTGATGGCGCCCTGCTGCCAGTCACCGCAGACGCGCAGCCTTACGGTCGAGCAGGTGGCGCAGCTGGAGGCACTGCCGTCGGTGCAGGCGGCGGCCAGCCTGCCTTTCGGCCTGCGCGGCACGCTGGCGCTGGCCTCGGCCTGGTCGCCCAACCCGAACAAGCCACCACTGTTCATCGACCTGCCGGTGGATTCAGCGGGCAAGGAGCGCCCGGAAATCCTCGCCAAGTGGACGGCCAACGCCACGCTGGCCTTCCTCGACCAGTACATCACCAAGGTGCGCGGCTACAAGGCCATCGCGATGGACGTTGGCGACAAGGATTCGCTGGTCACGGATACACGCCGGCTGCACGAGGCGCTCAAGGCGCAGGGCATTCCGAGCACGTTCGAGGTATATCCGGGTGACCACACCAGCCACGTGGCCTTCCGTTTCCAGGACCACGTGCTGCCATTCTTCGGCCGCAACCTGTCGTTCAGGCAGGGCAAGTAGCGGGCGGTCAGTCCAGGCGCTTCTTTTCGATCGTCCAGGCCTTGTCGCGGCACAGGCCGCAGTCCTTGCCCGTGAAGTTGCGCGCCGCGCGGGCATCGCCGCGCAGCTGCCAGTCGAGCCACGCCACCACCGTGGCAGCGGCCTTGCCGCCATTGGGCTGCCAGTACGTGCCGCCATGGCCCACGCCCTGCAGGTTGGCCAGCACCACGGGCACGTGGTTGATGCGGCTGAAATCATCCTTCGCGTTTCCGAAGGCGGTATCGGTCTCGCCGCCGATCACGTACAGCACCGGGCCGTGCAGCGACTGCAGGGCTGATTTGCGCACGTCCATCTCGGGGATCGAGGAGCTGGAGCCGTCCGCGAACAGGCCGCTGTTCATCATCACCAGGGTCTTCACCCGCGGGTCGGCGGCCACACGCATGGCCTGCGCGCCACCGCAGCTGAAGCCCGAGGCGGCGACGGCGCGCGTGTCGATGCGGCCGTAGTAGGGGCTCTTCGGATCGGCATTCTGCGCACTGGCCCAGTCGATGGCCTGCAGCATGTCCTTGTAGCTGGAGCGCACGTTCAGTTCCGGCGCCTGGGTGGCGGCCGGCGGCGGACGCGGACCCGTGGCACCGGGGCCATTGAGGATGCGGCCCGGCGCGATGGCGAGATAACCATGCGAGGCCACTTCGAGCAGGTGCAGGCGCGAGCTGGCCCCGTCATCCACGCAGGCACCGTTGCCAAACACATAGATGCCAAGCTTCGTGTTGCCCAGCGCCGCGAGGTTGGCGGGCCGGTACAGCACCTGTGGTACGGGCGTGCGGATCTCCTCCTTGATGGCGGGGAAGCGGCCGGTGCCCGGTGTGTCGGGCGTCGCGTTCTGGCGAACGCGCTGTTCCTCTTCCCGGGCCCGCTCGGCCTCGGTCATCGTGGTCTGGAATGGC
>JALYWF010000076.1 GCA_030852845.1 Pseudomonadota bacterium | reverse complement strand
CTGACTGCCGAGGACCGCGGGGATTCAGCCGTGCAGACCGGCCAGCAGGTCGGCCTGGAGCTGGATGGCGCCGCGGCACATCTCTTCGCCGCCGACGGCACCGCCTGGCACGCGGCGGGCTGATGTCCGGCGTCGCCAGCAATCCGGGTTCTCCGATGCGGGGCCGCTGGGCCGGCGGGCTCTTCGTCGCGCCGTACCTGCTGGTGTTCGTGCTGATGCTGGTGGTGCCACTGGTGGTGGGCATACGCCTGGCACTGACGCGCGGTGACCTGTTCGGCGTGAAGGAATTCGTCGGCCTCGACAACTTCATTCGCCTTGCGGGTGATCCCGTGTTCCGCCAGACAGTGTGGAACACGGTGTATTTCGTGCTGCTCACCGTGCCGGCCATGACGGTGATCGGCCTGGGGCTGGCACTGGTGCTCAATCGCCAGACGCGCTGGGCCGCCGTCCTGCGTGCCATCTTCTTCGCCTCCACGGTGCTGTCGGTCACAGTAGTCACGCTGATCTGGCGCCTGGTGCTGATTCCCGAAGGGGGCCTGGCGGCGGTGATCGCCCGCGCCTTCGGCGAGGAGCCGGTGGCCTTCCTCAGCGAGCAGGCGCTGGCCATGCCCGCAGTGGCCGTGACCACAATCTGGTGGGGCATCGGCCTGCCGATGGTGCTGTTCCTGGCAGCACTGCAGCAGGTACCACGGGAAATCTACGAAGCGGCGGCGCTCGATGGCGCGTCGCGCATGCGCATGCTGCTCTCGATCACCCTGCCCTCGATCCGCCGCACGATCGCGCTGGTGGTGATCGTCGGGATCATCCTGCAGTTCCAGCTGTTCGGGCAGCCGCACCTGATGACCGGCGGCGGCCCGAACAACTCCACCCGGCCCATCGTGCTGTTCATCTACGAGACCGGCTGGAAGCAGTGGCAGCTCGGCTACGCATCGGCGGCCGCCCAGGTTCTTTTCGTGATGATCGCCATCGCCGCGATGGCGCAGTATTACTTCTCCTCGCGCAAGGAGGCGATGTGAGCACTGTGGCCGCACAGCGCGCACCGCGCATCGCCGTCGCCCTGGTGGCCATCGCCGCCATCGTGATGCTCACGCCCATGCTGTGGGTGCTCATCCTCAGCCTGAAGGACAACACGGCGCTGATGGCCGACACCAGTTCGGCCTTCGTGCCGCCGTGGACGCTGGCCAATTACCGCAACATCATCGGCGAGGGACAGGTCTTCACCTGGCTCATCAACAGTGTGGTGGTCTCGCTCACCATGACCGCGGGCGTGTTGCTGCTGTCCTCGCTGGCCGGCTATGGCTTCGCGCGGCTGGATTTCCCTGGCCGCAAGGTGCTGTTCGTGATCGTGCTGCTGGGCCTGGCGATTCCCGAGCAGGCGGTGATCATCGGCCGCCACCAGATGTTCAGCGCTGTCGAGCTGCACAACACCTACACCGCGCTGGTGCTGCCGGGCCTGTCGATGCCGCTGGGCGTTTTCCTGATGACGCAGTATTTCCGCGCGGTGCCAAAGGAGATCGACGAGGCAGCGCTGCTCGACGGCGCCTCGCGCCTGACGATCTTCTGGCGCATCCTGCTGCCACTGAGCATCCCCGCGCAGGCCACGCTGGGCATCTTCACCTTCTTCCACGCCTGGAACGACTACTGGTGGCCGCTGATCAGCGCCACCGACAAGGACATGCTCACCCTCACGGTGGGCATCGCCGCCACGCAGATGAATTTCGCGCAATCCGAGTCGCTGGGTTTCCTGATGGCGCAGGCGGTGTTTGCCGGCGTGCCCACACTGCTGGTGTACCTGGTTTTCCAGAAATACATCGTGCGGGCAGTGGCGGGAGCAGCGGGCCAATGAGGCGGCTGCTGGCGCTGCTGCCCCTCGCACTGCTGGCTGCCTGCGGCCGACATGACGATCGTACCGAACTGGTGATCCAGCGTTTCTTCGGTGCCTGCCAGGCGGAGTTCGGCGCGCTCACCGACCCATCCAGGGCGGCCGGGGAATGCGGAATCATCACCGCGATGATCAACCAGTTCGAGGCCGCGAACCCGGACATCCGGGTGGTGGAGAACACCGTGTTCTGGCCCGGCTACGACCAGCTCACGGCACAGCTGGCGGCCAATGGTCCGCCGGACCTGGTCACCATGCACAGCTCCGCCATCCCCGACTACGACGCCCGGGGACTGCTCGAACCGCTGGACGACGCGCTGGCGGCGGTAGGCGTCGATGCCCGGCAGTTCACGGCCGCCGCACGCGCCGGTGTGACGGTGGACGGCCGCACCATGGGCCTGCCCA
>JALYWF010000172.1 GCA_030852845.1 Pseudomonadota bacterium | reverse complement strand
GATGGATGGCAATCACGGGTGAGACCTACCAGCGTATCGGCCGCGCCGCGGCCGGCGCGGTGACCATCGTGGCAACGCGGGACCGCAGCAATGCCCTGGTCGGCCTTACGGTCTCCTCTTTCGTGACACTTTCCTTCGATCCGCCGCTGGTGATGTTCGCCATCCAGCACGATGCCAGCAGCTATCCTGCCATTGTCGCCAGCCGCGAGTTCGGCGTGAGCGTGCTCGATGCACGGCAGGCCAGCATCGCAAGACGCTTTTCAGTCAAGGGCGCGGACAAGGCGGCCGGCGTGGAGATGCTCGACGGGGAGTTGCTCCACGTGCCACTGATTGCCGGTGCGCTGGCCCACGTGGAATGCCGGACCAGCCAGATATTCATCAGCGGCGATCACGCCATCGTGGTCGGACTGGTGGAGGCGGCCCGGGCGCGCGACGGCGATCCACTGCTGTACTACGCGCGTCGTTACGGCACATTCACCGCGTTGCCGGAGATCTGAGCTGGCGTCCAACGCTGCGCACTGCTGTGCACCGCAGCGTGTACGGGTGGGAGTGTTCCGACGCGGATTTGCGGCCGCCGGCGCGTGAATTTGCAGCGCATCCGCAGCAGCATTGGCCACAAGTCCTTAAAAAAAGGAGTGGTGGAATGAAATCAGCAAGACTGGCAGGGCTGGTGCTCGGTGGAGTCTGCAGCGCAGCGCTAGCGGCCTGCCTCGACTCCGAAGCCAGCGACGTGCAGGCCAAGGCCGGCAAGACGCCGCGCGAAGTGTGCACCGAACAGGTTGTGACGCGCGAGAAGGAACCCAAGGACAAGAACCGCGTAGTGGGTACCGTCGCAGGCGCGCTGGTGGGCGGTGTGGTTGGCAATGAAATCGGCGGCAAGGGCACGAGCCAGGACATTGCCACCGTAGCCGGTGCCGCCGCCGGTGGCTATGCCGGCAACCGGGTGCAGAAGGACCTGCAGGATGGCAAGGCCGAGCAGACCGTCGAACGCACCTGCCGCACCGTATACGAGTGAACAGCCCGCAACTTGGCTAACATTCTCCGCAACAGCGTTGCGGAGGATGGCTGATGATCTTCATTTCAGGTGCGAACGGACAGTTCGCAAGGACCGTCATCAGCAGCCTCCTTGAGGCGCGCGGCAGCGACGGACTGGTCGTCGGCACGCGCGACACGCAAACACCTTCCGTCAGGGAGCTGGCAGCGCAGGGTGTGCACGTACGTCACGCGGATTTCCGTGATGTCGCGCTGATGCGTCAGGCATTGCATGGCGTGCAAAAGGCCCTGTTCATACCCACCTACGATGCCGATGAGCTGCGGCTGCAGCAGAACCTCAATGCCATCGAGGCCGCGAAGCAGGCGGGCGTCCGCCACGTGGCCTACGCCAGCTTCCTCAATGCCGCGTCGCCACTGGTCGAGCATAGCCGACTGGTCCACTACCCCACGGAGCAGGCGCTTGCCGCCTCCGGCCTCGGCTACACCATCCTGCGCCATGCGCTCTACGCAGACCTCCTGGTGGGTGATATCGGGGAGACGCTTGCAACAGGGGCTTTCCGGCGCCCGGGCGGCAAGGCGCGCTGTGCCTACGTGGCCCGGGCCGACCTCGGATATTCCGCGGCGCAGGTGCTGATGCGCGATGAGCCGTCGGGGCATGTGTATTCCGAAACCATGGAGCAGGCCTACTCCGGCGAAGAAGTGGCAGCACTGATGGCCACTGTCTTCGGGCGACCCGTGCGCTACGAGCCCGTTGCAGCGGCGAACTGGCCGCACTACATGACCAGCAAGTGGGGCGTACCACCGGAAATCTCGCGCACTACGCTGGGTACCATGCAGGCCGTGGAGGCCGGCGAGTTCGATATCGTGACCGGGGATTACCTCAGCATCGCCGGAAGGCCGGCCCGCACGCTGCTGCAGTTCCTCGAGTCGGTCAGGAACACAACTGCCGGCAGCCGGTGACGGACACACGCGTTGGCGTATCCTTTGCGCATGTCGCAATCCCGGCCGCACGCGCCTGACTTCCTGATCCTCGGTGCCGGCGCCATGGGCACCATCTTCGGTGCATACCTGGCGCGCGCCGGCCATTCCGTGGCCATGCTGGTCCGTGAGCGTCGCGCGGAGCAGATCCGCACCGACGGCCTGCGCGTCACCGGCCTCGAGGATTTCACCGTGCAGGTGCCGGTGCTGACCGATGCATCGCAGTTGCGACGCGCCGGCGTGCTTGTCGTCGCGATGAAGACCCTGGGCACCGCTGCCGCGCTTGGGCCTCTTCGCCATGTGCACTTCGATGGCGTGCTGTCGCTGCAGAACGGCGCCTTCAAGAATGACCGGCTGGTGGAGGCATTTGGCCGCCACGCAGTGATCGGGGCATTGAGTGATGCCAGCGGCGAGCTGCGGCCCGACGGATCGGTGCTCTTCACCCGCAATGTCATGACACTGGTCGGTGACCTCGAAGGCGACGGCGCGCGCGCCGCAGCGCTGGCCAGTCTCCTCGAGCGGGCTGGCATCCGCACGCGCGCCGTGCCTGACATCACTGGGCGTGAATGGTCGAAGTTCTGTGGCTGGGCCGGCTACATGACCATGGCGGTGGCAACACGCGCCGTGAGCTGGAAGGTGGTGCTCGATGCGGATGGCGCGCGGCTCATCGCCCGCGTGGCACGCGAGATGGCCGCGCTGGCCGCAGCGCGTGGCATCACGCTCAGCGACGATTCCATGTTGCCCATTGTGTCCATGGCGCGCGGCACGGAGGAGGAGGCCGCCGCAGCCGTGATCAGGAAGAACGAGGCCATGCAGGCCACTGCGCCGTTGCACCGCATGTCCTCGCTGCAGGATTTCGAGGCGGGCCGCCCGCTGGAGCTGGAGGAGACAGTGGCGGTGGCCCTGCGTGAGGGACGTGCGCACGGCGTGCCCATGCCCACACTCGATGCTCTCTATCTGCTGTGCCGTACGCTGCAGAGAATCCAGCAAAAATAGGCGTTTTCGCGCCACTTCACCGCTGACGGCGAGCAACGCGGCGCCGTGTAAGACCAATCCTACAACCTGTCGCCGTGCGAGCTGGCGGGGGCCGTGCGTGGGCCCTGTGCCACAATATTTTTCTTTTCAAGGGAGCGAATGCGGATGGCCGATGTCTCCGATGCAGTCGTGGCAACCGGCATTCCGGGTCTCGACGACATCCTCAGGGGTGGACTTCCCCAGAACTGCCTGTCGCTGATTTCCGGCACGCCGGGCACGGGCAAGACGACCCTCGCGATGCAGTTCCTGCTGCAGGGGCTGGCGCTGGGCGAGCG
>JALYWF010000159.1 GCA_030852845.1 Pseudomonadota bacterium | reverse complement strand
ACGACGTGCCCTCGGTGGAGATGCAGAACCAGAACATCTACCAGCAGAGCAGTGCCGGCATCACCCGCGGCAAGGACAGCGTGGCGGAGATTTTCGGCGAGCTGGACATCCCGCTGCTGGCCGGCCTGCCGGCGGCCGAGTCGCTCACGCTGAACCTCTCGGCGCGCTACACCGACTATGACTCCTATGGATCGGACACCACGTACAAGGTCGGCGCCGAATACCTGCCCACCAGCTGGCTGCGCCTGCGCGCCACGCGCGGCACTTCCTTCAGGGCCCCTGCCATCTACGAGCAGTTCCTGGCACCGACCTCGGGCTTCCTGCCGGCGCAGACCGATCCCTGCAACCAGTACGGCGACCTGCCCGCCACGTCCACGACGTACATCAACTGCGCCGCCGAGGGCCTGGACCCGGACTTCATCCAGCAGAACAGCGTGCAGGTGAATTCCGGCGGTGGCGCGGCGCTGGGACTCAAGAGCGAGGCCTCCACCGCCAGCACCGCAGGCATCAGCCTGCAGCCGCGACTGGCTGTCGGTGCCCCGCAGCTGTCCTTCGCCGTCGACTGGTGGCGCATCAAGGTGAAGAACCAGGTGATGCAGATCGGTGGCGACTACCTGCTGGACTACTGCTACGCGGACCCGGACTTCCGCGCCGGCGGCGGCTACTGCACCTTCAGCACGCGCGACAACAACGACGAGCTGGTGGTGGATGACCTGTTCCGCAACATCGCGCGCCAGAAGGCCGAAGGCCTGGACTTCAACCTGCGGGCCGAACATGCCATCGGCCCCGGCCGTTTCGGTGCCGACCTGCGCGCCACGCGTTTCCTGCACCAGACCAGCCAGCTGGTGCCGGAAGATCAGGTGGATGAATTCAACGGCACGGTGACCATGCCCAAGCTGGTGGGTGACCTCGACCTGCGCTACGCCTGGGGCAACTGGACCGCCTACTACGGCCTGGTCTACGTGGGCCTGCAGGACAGCAACGCCTACCTCGACGTGGACCCGTCAGTGGACCCTTACGACTTCCGCACCAGTGCCTACCTGATGCACAACGCATCGGTGCGCTACACGGCCGCGGATGACTGGAGCGTGGTGCTCGGCATCCGCAACCTCACCGACGTGACGCCGCGCACCGTCTCGCCGGGCGACTACCCGAACCGCGTGGGCAATGCGCCGCTGTACAGCGGCTACGACTACTTCGGCCGCCGCGGCTTCGTGACGCTCAGCAAGAGCTTCTAGGCCAGGTCGAGGTTACTGGCCGAGCTGCGCGACGACGAGGTCCACCTCGTCCGCGCTGCCGAGGATCACGCAGCTGCGCTGGTGGATCTCGCGCGGCTGCAGGTCGAGGATGCGCTGGCCCGGGCCGGCCAGCGCCTTGCCACCGGCCTGCTCCACCAGGAAGGCCATGGGATTGGCCTCGTACATCAGCCTGAGCTTGCCGGCCGGCGCCTTCTTCGTCGGCGGATACATGAACACCCCGCCCTGGATCATGATGCGGTGTACGTCGGCCACCATCGCGCCCACGTAGCGGCTGGAATAGCCGTTCTCCTGCGCCCAGTTCAGGTAGCGCTGGTAGCCCTCGGGCAGCGTGAGCCGGTTGCCCTCGTTGAGCGAATAGCACTTGTTGCGCGGAGCGATCTTCAGCCCCTCGGCCACGCGCACGAAGGCGCCGATGGAGGGATCGAGCACGAACATGTCCACGCCGCTGCCGATGGTCAGCAGCATCACGGTGGAGGAACCGTAGAGCACGTAGCCGGCCGCCACCTGCCGCGAGCCCGGCTGCAGCAGGGAATCCTCGATGCGCGATGAACGGCGGTCCTTGCGCAGGATGCTGAAGATGGTGCCCACGCCACCGGCGATGTCCAGGTTCGAGGAGCCGTCAAGCGGATCGAACATCACGCAGTAGCGCGTCTCGCCGTCGTTGGCATCGCGCATGATCACGGCCTGCTCGTTCTCCTCGGAGGCCACCACCGCCACGCCCTGCCGGCCGCCCAGGTTGCGCATCAGGATTTCGTTGGCGATCACATCCAGCTTCTGCTGCGTCTCGCCCTGCACGTTCTGCTCGCCCGCGCTGCCCAGCACATCTTCCAGCCGCGCCCGCCGCACCTGCGCGGAGATCATCTTGGCGGAGATGGAAATGGCCGAGAGCACCCAGGACAGCGCACCGGTGGCCTCAGGAAAGCGTGCCTGCTGCTGCAGGATGTGCGACTGGATGGTGACGATGGGGCGGACGCCGGCAGCGCCGGCGGCGAAGGAATTGGCGTTCATGCGCTGATTATCGCCCCTTGCGTTTATCCTTGCCGCCCATGTGGGAGTTCGGCGAGATGGAACGCGAGGCGCTGGGCCTGAGCCTGGCCGTGGCGCTGCGGGCCGTGGCGATAAACCTGCTGCCGGCAGTAATCATCGCCTGGCTGCTCACCCGGCGCCGTTTCCCGGGGCGCATGCTGCTGGATGCCTTCGTGCACCTGCCCCTGGTGCTGCCGCCCGTGGTGGTGGGTTACCTGCTGCTGCTGCTGCTGGGCACGCGCGGACCGGTGGGCGGCTGGCTCGACCGGTACTTCGACTTCCAGCTCACCTTCTCCACCCTGGGCGCCGCGGTGGCCACGGCGGTGATGTCGTTCCCGCTGATGGTGCGCGCCATGCGCATCTCGCTGGAGAACGTGGACACGGGACTGGAAGAAGCCGCCCGCACCCTGGGCGCTTCGCCCTGGCGCCGCTTCCGCACCATCACGCTGCCGCTGATGCTGCCCGGCGTGCTGGCCGGCGCGGTCACCGCCTTTGCCGCGGGACTGGGCGAGTTCGGCGCGGTGATCACCTTCGTATCGAACATTCCCGGCGAGACACGCACGCTGCCGCTGGCGCTGTACACCGCGCTGCAGTCACCGGATGGCAATGCCGCCGCCGCGAGGCTTGCGGTGCTGTCGCTGTCGCTGGGCCTGGCGGGCCTGCTGGCATCGGAGCTGCTGGCGCGCCAACTGCGCCGCTGGCTGGGCAAGAAATGACATGCTGAACGTGGCGCTGCAGCTGACGCGGGAGCGCTTCAACCTGGATGCGCGCCTCTCGGCCCCTACTCCCGGTGTCACGGCCCTGTTCGGCCGCTCCGGCTGCGGCAAGACGACGCTGGTGAATGCACTGGCCGGCCTCTTGCCTGGCGTCCGCGGCCAGGTGCAGCTGGATGATGAAACCTGGCTGGACAGTGCCCGCGGCATCCGCGTGCCCGCAGAACGGCGTCGCATTGGCTATGTATTCCAGGACGCGCGGCTGTTCCCGCACTACACCGTGCGCGGCAACCTGCTGTACGGCGCCGCGGACAAGACCGCTCCCGCGCGCGCCTTCGATGACGTGGTGCAATTGCTGGGGCTCGAGAGCCTGCTCGCGCGCCGCCCGGCGTCGCTGTCCGGTGGCGAGCGTCAGCGCGTGGCGCTGGGACGCGCGCTGCTGTCTCAACCACGCCTGCTGCTGCTGGATGAGCCGCTGGCCTCGCTGGACGTGTCACGCCGCGAGGAGGTGCTTCCGTACCTGGAGCGGCTGCGCGATGCCTTTGCCATCCCGATGGTGTTCGTCAGCCACCAGTTCGACGAGGTGCTGCGCCTGGCGACCCACCTGGTGGTGCTGGATGAGGGGCGCGTGGTCGCAGACGGCAGCATCGGGGAGGTGAGCCTGGCCCCGGCGCTGCGCTCCATCGTCGGCGTGGATGCCGTCGGTGCCGTGCTGGATGGCACGGTGGAGCGCGTCGAACCTGCGGAGGGCCTGTCGGCCGTAACCATTGGCTCCGGCAGCCGGCTGATGGTGACGTCGACGGCGCTGGTGCCCGGGCAGAAGGTGCGACTGCAACTGCTGGCGCGGGACATGATCGTGGCTGTCGCCGAACCACGCGGCCTTTCGGTGCGCAATCAGTTGCGAGGTCGGGTGGTTTCGGTGACCGAGGACAATGGCGCGAACCTGATTGCGGTGGATATCGGCGGCGCGGTGCTGCTGGCGCGCATCAGTGCGGCGGCGACGCGGGAACTGGGGATCGCGCCTGGGGCCGAGGTGTGGGCGTTGGTGAAGGCTGTTTCGTTCAGCGCGCATCCGGTGGGGAGTTTGGCGGAGTTGCGCAATCAACGGAATTGAAGGAATTGGAGCGGCATCGCTATCCGGCCGGCGGCAGCTCTGCTGCAGGGAATGTCGTATACGTAGTTGTCGATGTGCCGATATTCAAAGGGTTGGATGCAAATGCGCGACGGAGCGTGACGGGTGTGTCGTAAGCGATTTGTCGGGCTAATTTGTCGCGTATAAATTGCCGGGAACCTGTGCGTCCAATCACTAGTTAGGCGGCGCTCTGAACGCTCCCCTTAGATTCGCGATCCTTATGGCTATTGCCGCGGTTACGACTGTCTCCTGTTCCCAGCAGAGAGCGACTCCGGTGCGTATTAGGCCCATGCCCATGTGTTCAAGCCCAGAAGTAGCGGCCCAAATTCCTTCTGAAGTCCTGAATGCCGCACTTGTTACAGCCGCGAATTGGTCGAAAAAGAACTACGGTGCCACCTGCCTTGTATGCGCCCAGGTATATGCAGTTCAACCAGAGCGATTCAGCATCCACATCACAAGCCCAATTCCAGATGACGAAATCCCACTCAATACGTCGGCCACGCTAACATTCGCCCAAGTCGATGGGCGGCTTCTGGACGAGGCAAAGTCACATTCATGTCACGCGCGCTTCTCGAAGAAGTAGCATCCGCGCCGCCTAACTCTGCGCTGCAGCGAGCGGCGTTCGGCATAAAGTGCTCGGCCGCGGGCGGCCGAGC
>JALYWF010000151.1 GCA_030852845.1 Pseudomonadota bacterium | reverse complement strand
CTGCCTTGTCCATCACCGCGTTGACGAACTTGTGGCCATCGGTGGCACCGAAACGCCTGGCAAGGCCCACCGCCTCGCTGATGGCCACGCGGAACGGCACCTCTGGATGCGCGCGCAACTCCTGCAGCCCGATCCACAGCGCGGCATGCTCGATGGGATCAAGCTCCGCCGGCGGACGGTCCAGCCAGGGTCGCAACTGCTCATCCAGCTCTGCGCTGCCGGCGGCGATGGCGCTCACCAGTGCACTGAAATGCTCGCGGTCGGCGCGTGGTGCCTCCTCGGCGAGGTCGTATTCATTGACGAGGTCCTGCCACGGAGCCGGGTTCAGCTGCCAGCCATACAGCGCCTGCAGTGCAAGCTTGCGCGCCAGCGAGCGCGCGCCCATACCCGCACCTGGCCACCCGTCTTGCTCATGGGGCGTCGATCAGGCGCAGCAGCTGCACCATTTCCAGCGCTGCCTCCAGCGCCTCGCCACCCTTGTCCATGCGCGCCGGATCAGCCCGCTCCAGAGCCTGTTCCACGTTCTCGGTGGTGAGCACCCCGAAGATCACCGGCACGCCGGTGTCACGTGCGGCATCGGCAACGCCGCGCGCCGCCTCGCCGGCCACGAAATCAAAATGGGCCGTGTCGCCACGGATCACACAACCCAGGGCCACCACGGCATCGTGGCGGCCACTGGCTGCCAGCTTGCGCGTCACCAGCGGCAGCTCGAAGGCGCCGGGGGCACGCACCAGGGTCAATCCCTGCGCATCTCCACCCAGGCGTTCCCATGCAGCCATGGCACCCGCCACCATTTTCTCGACGATGTCGGCATTGAAGCGCGCCGCGACGATGGCGACACGGCATCCGGCCGCTGCATCGCCAGTGCTGCCTTCACGCGCTGCCTTGCGGGCCACGCCCTCGATGATCCGGTAACGCGACATGGCTCAGTCGACGTATTCGACGACTTCGAGGTCGAAGCCGGAAATGCCCTGCAGCTGCTTGGGCGCCGAGAGCACGCGGATGCGGCTCATGCCCAGGTCCTTGAGGATCTGCGCACCGATGCCGTAGGTGCGCAGCACCGATTGTGCGTGCTGCGCAGTACCGCCATCGCGGCATTCAAGCCCCTGCACGGCGTCGGCCAGCGCCCGCGGGGTTTCAGGCTCGCGCAGGATCACCAGCGCCCCGCAGGGCTCCTGGGCGATGCGTTGCAGGGCGTCGCGCAGTGTCCATGCGCGCGCGTCACCCCGCACCCCCAGCAGATCGCGCAGCGTGTCGGCTACATGAACGCGCACCAACGGCAGCGCGGCGCATTTGAGGTCGCCGCGCGTGAGCACCAGGTGCAGTCCGCGGTGCACGTGGTCCTCGTAGCAATGCAGGTCGAATTCGCCGAATTCGGTCTGCACCTGCCGCTGCGCGATGCGCTCCACACTGCGCTCGGTGCGCAGGCGGTAGCGGATCAGGTCGCGGATGGTGCCCATGCGCAGGCCGTGCTGGCGCGCGAAGGCGATGAGTTCGGGACGGCGGGCCATGGTGCCGTCGTCGTTCATGATCTCCACGATCACTGCCGCTGGCGTGAGGCCGGCCAGCCGCGCCAGATCGCAACCGGCTTCGGTGTGTCCGGCGCGGGTGAGCACGCCACCGGGCTGTGCCATCAGCGGGAAGATGTGGCCGGGCTGCACCAGGTGTTCGGGACGCGCATCCTCGACCACCGCCGTGCGTACGGTGTGCGCGCGATCGTAAGCGGAGATGCCGGTGGTGATGCCCTCGGCCGCCTCGATGGACACGGTGAAATTGGTGCGTCCCTGGCGGTCGGTGTCGCTGACCATCAGCGGCAGTCGCAACTGTGCACAGCGCTCGCGGGTGAGAGTGAGGCAGATCAGGCCACGACCGAAGCGCGCCATGAAGTTGATGTCTTCGGGCCGCACCCTGGCGGCGGCCATCAGCAGGTCGCCCTCGTTCTCGCGGTCCTCGTCATCGACGATGACCACCATGCGCCCGGCCGCGATGTCGGCCAGGATGTCCTCGATGCGATCGAAGGGGCTGGCGGGATGCTCTACGAGTCGGGGACCGGCGCTCATGAAGCGGATTGTACCAGCGGGCAGGCAGCCGGGACGGCCCGGCTGCCGCACCGGTTCAATACACCGTGCGCTCGACCATCATGCGCAGTTCGGTGGTCCCGCTGGAGGGAATATGGAACTCGCGCGAATAATTGCCCTGCGATTCGGCGTGGTACACCGTGATCCGCACATCGTTGGGCACACCGCTGAAGCTCACCCTGCCGAATACATCGGACAGCGCGGCAGTACGGAAATATTCCTCACTGTTGCTGCCGCTTTCGATGTCCACGCGTGCCAACCGCAGTGGCTGCCCCGCGAAGTCGGTGACGACGACAGTCACCTTCCCGGTGTTGAATCTGGCTGGCTGCTTGTCACCGGCAAGGGCCACTGGCGCATCGCCGGCAGGCATGCCCGCGCAGCCGCCCAGAAGCAATGCCCCGGCCAGCACGCCCGCCAGGATCTGACGCACATGGCTGCTGAACATGTTCCTGCCCTCCGAAACTACTGCAGCCAGCCTACACCCGCCCCCGGCCGGCCGGGTAGTGGGCACCAGCCCTGTGCGTCGCAGCAGCTACTTCTGCAATGCGCCCTGCGCATACCGGGCGAGCTGGTCGACCTCGAGGTTGAGGCGGCTGCCGACCCTGACTGCCGAAAAGGTGGTGGCGGCCACCGTGTGGGGAATCAGGTTCACTGCCAGGCGCCCCTCCTCCACCTGGTTCACCGTGAGGCTCACGCCGTCGAGCGTGACCGACCCCTTCGGCACGACGAAACGCCGGAGTTCCGGCGGCACTTCCACAGTCACGCGCAGCGATCGGGCGTCCGTCTCCAGGCTGGCCACGCTTGCCACCGCATCCACATGGCCGGAGACCAGGTGTCCGCCCAGCGGATCTCCGGCGCGCAATGCGGCCTCCAGGTTCACCTTGTCGCCGGGGACGAGGCTGCCCAGGGTGGTCACCGCAAGGGTTTCCCGCGACACATCAGCCACGAACCGGCGACTGTCGAAACGCACCACCGTCAGGCACACGCCGCTGACGCAGATGCTCTCTCCGACTGCAAGCCGGTGCGCTTCCACCTTCGCGGCCAGTTCGCTGACATCCAGCGTCAGCACCAGATCGCCGTCGCGGGGCTGCGCCTCCACCACCTCGCCGACTGCCTGCACGATGCCCGTGAACATCCCTTACTCCCTCGCCAACGTGAGGCACAGGTCATCACCGACCTGCCGGATTGATGTGAACCGCAGCTGCAGGCGGTCCCCTAGCTCCTGCAGGGGCGCAAGGTTCG
>JALYWF010000143.1 GCA_030852845.1 Pseudomonadota bacterium | reverse complement strand
GCGCAGGGCCGAGGGGCGGCGGACCCGGCGGCGGCCGTCCGGCGGTGATTCCGGCGGGATCCGTGACCTTCAACACCGTCATCACCAAGCTGAAGGAAGGCAAGCAGGTCTTCAGCAACACTATCATGGGGCCGGACCTCGAAGCGGCGAAGAAGGCCTGCGAGGGACAGGATTTCATCTGGATCGAGATGCAGCACTCGCGTCTCACCTGGCGTGAGGCGGAAGACCTGATCCGCGTCATCGCGCAGGCCGGCTGCATCCCATTTGTGCGGGTGCCGAGCGCCAACAAGGGGGATATCCAGAAGGCCACCGATGCCGGCGCGCTGGGCATCATCATCCCGATGGTCGATACCATCGAGGAGGCGCGCAATGCGGTGATGTTCGCCAAGTGGCCCATCGGCAGCCGCGACAATCCCAACACCAAACCCTGGGGACACCGCAGTTCGGGCGGCGGCCAGTTCAACCAGCTGTGGGGCGCCGCCTATCAGTCCAACGCCAACAACAACATCCTGATCATGATCCAGATCGAAAACCCGCAGGGCGTGGGCATGATTGACACCATCCTCGAGGAAGTGCCGGGCATCGACATCGTGATGGTCGCCAGCAACGACTTCGGCTGGCAGGCCGGTGACCGTGACGGCGACGAGAGCTACAACGCACGCGAGAAGATCGTGCGTGAAGCGGTGCTGAAGCACGGGAAAATCCTGTCCGGCCCCTCCAACTGGCAGAACCGTCCCGGTTACCGGTTGTTCCAGGGTCGCCGCAGTGCCACCAATACGGGCTACGACGCTACCGGCAACCGGATCGAATAGGGCTCCGCCACAGGGCGTCGTGCCCGGCCGGTTCCGCCGGTTGCTGAGAAATCCGCTCGTTCATGGGAGTTCGTATGCGTCTGCCCCTTTTCATCGAACAACACATGGACGAAATCATGGCGGAGTGGGTCGACTTCGCCCGAACGATTGACTCCTCCGCCGAAGAAATGACCCTGCTTCAACTGCGGGACCATGCCGCGGGAATCCTCAAATCGATCGCCCTCGACATTGAAAGACAACAGAGCGGCGAGGAGCAGTATGAAAAATCACGCGGTAATTCGCCCGGCGAAGGGATCAGTGGCAGTGCCGCGTCCATTCACGGCACTGAGCGCCATCGGAGCAATTTCACGCTGCTGCAACTCAGTGCGGAATTCCGTGCCCTTCGCGCGACGGTGTTGCGGCTTTGGCTTGCGCGTGTGGAAACCCTGTCCGCGGATACGATCCGCGAAATGATCCGGTTCAATGAAGGCATCGATCAGGCGCTCGCCGAATCCATCGGCACCTATTCGGCGCGGTCCGATCGCACCCGTGAGCTGTTCCTCGCGATACTGGGCCACGACCTCCGCGCTCCGCTGGCAACGTTGACCGCGTCGGGCGCATTGCTGGCGACACCCGGACTTGCGTCCGCGGAGCTTCACAAGACAGTCGCGCGGGTTCGCCGCAGCGCCATGGTCATGTCCGCCATGGTCAACGACCTCATTGGCTACACCCGCACGGAGCTCGGCAGCGGCATGCCAATTGCGCGTGCGCCAACAGACATGGTTGGCGTGTGCCGCGCGGCAATCGAGGATGCGCATTCGACCTCTCCAGGCTCGCAGTTCGAACTCGAGTCGACTGGCGATCTCAGTGGCATGTACGACAGCGTGCGGCTACATCAGCTTTTCACCAACCTGTTCGTCAACGCCGCCAAGCATGGTGCCGCCGGCGAACCGGTGCGAGTGCGCGCGGTGGGAGAAGCGGATGCGATCCGTGTGGAGGTGAACAACCGCGGTCCGGCAATTCCGGAAAGCGCGTGGCAGGAGATTTTCCAGCCTCTGGTGCAGTTATCCAATGGTTCTCCGGAGGGGCATCAGGACCGTGAGACCAGCCTCGGACTGGGTTTGTACGTGGCGCGGGAGATAGCCACGTTGCACGGGGGATCCGTCGAGGTCGCATCCAGCCCGGAGGAGGGCACTACATTCAGCGTCCGCCTTCCACGCGGGTGACTGGGGCCAGGCAGCCGGTCAGCGGCTTCGCACGGCCTTGGCCCAGGAGTCGCGGAGGGTCACTGCGCGATTGAACACGGGCGTCCCGGGCCGGGAGTCCACGGCGTCGGCCACGAAGTAGCCGTGCCGTTCGAACTGGAAGTGCTCGCCGGCCTGCGCCTGCTGCAGCGCCGGCTCCAGCTGCGCACGGACGACTCGCCTGGCATCCGGGTTGATGTCCAGCAGGTAGTCGCGTTCACCGGCGCCGGGATTCGGCACATTGAACAGGCGGTCGTACAGCCGCACCTCGCAGGCCAGCGCCGATTCGACCGCCACCCAGTGGACGTTGCCCTTGACCTTGTACTGGTCGGCGCCGGTTGAACCGGAGCGTGAATCCGGGAAATAACGGCAACGCACGGTGGTGACCTGGCCGTCGGCATCCTGTTCAAAGCCTGTGCACTCGACCACATAGCCGTAGCGCAGCCGTACCCGGTTGCCGGGGTAGAGCCGGAAGTAGCCCTTGCTGGGCGTCACCATGAAATCCTCGCGCTCGATCCACAGCTCCTTGCCGAGCTGCATCTGCCGGCTGCCGAGGGCGGGTTGCTGCGGATGATTGGGCGCTTCGCACTGCTCGGTCTGCCCGGCCGGATAGTTCTCGATGACCAGCTTCACCGGGTCGAGCACCGCAATGCGCCGGGGTGCGACCTCGTTCAGGTGGTCGCGCACGCAGTTCTCGAGCACACCGATGTCGATCGGGGAATCCGACTTGGAAACGCCCAGTCGTTCGATGAACGTGCGCAGGGCTTCCGGAGTGAACCCACGGCGGCGGGCGCCGGCCAGGGTGGGCATGCGTGGATCGTTCCAGCCGTCAACGTGGCCTTCATCCACAAGCTGCATCAGCTTGCGCTTGGACAGCACCGTATAGGTGAGATTGAGGCGGCCGAACTCGTACTGCTGAGGCAGCGGCGCCGCAAAGCAGCCGGCCTCGGCGAGGTGCTGCAGCAGCCAGTCGTAGAAGGGGCGCTGGTCCTCGAACTCCAGGGTGCACAGGGAGTGGGTGACGTTTTCCAGCGCATCCTCGATGGGGTGCGCGAAGGTGTACATGGGATAGATGCACCAGGCGTCGCCGGTATTGTGGTGG
The DNA here is from genome assembly GCA_030852845.1 of Pseudomonadota bacterium. Taxonomy (GTDB): domain Bacteria; phylum Pseudomonadota; class Gammaproteobacteria; order Steroidobacterales; family Steroidobacteraceae; genus ZC4RG30. Next base: position 44,689 of record JALYWF010000143.1, on the reverse strand, counting down.
TGCGCGTGCCGGATGCGGTAGATGGGCGGATCGCGCAGGTTGATGTTGGGCGAGGCCATGTCGATCTTCGCGCGCAGCACATGGGCGCCGTCCGGGAATTCGCCGGCCTTCATGCGGGCGAAGAGGTCCAGGTTCTCGGCAATTGAGCGGGCGCGCCAGGGGCTGTCGCGCCCCGGCTCGGTGAGCGTGCCGCGGTTCTGGCGCATCTCCTCGGGACTCTGGCTGTCCACGTAGGCATGGCCGCGCTCGATCAGCGCCACGGCGCACTGGTGCATCTCGGCGAAGTAGTTCGAGGCGTAATACAGGTGCGGGCCCCAGTCGAAGCCCAGCCAGTGGACCGAGTCGATGATGGCATCGACGAATTGCTGCTCCTCGCGCGTGGGATTGGTGTCATCGAAGCGCAGGTGGCAGGCACCGCCGAACTCCAGCGCCATGCCGAAATTCAGGCAGATCGACTTGGCGTGTCCCAGGTGCAGGTAGCCATTCGGTTCCGGCGGAAAGCGGGTGCGGATGCGCTGTGGATCTGCCGGGCCACCGGCCTGCCTGGCGGCGAAAGCGGGTTGGCCGGACCAGCGTCGCGCGGCGTACCGGCCAGCGGCGAGGTCGGTTTCGATGATCTGGCGGATGAAGTTGCCTGCGGGTGGCGCGGGCGAGGGGTCTTTGGAGGTCATGCGAGGCGTACTCTACCTTATGGCCCCGCGGGCCAGCGGCGGGAAGGGCGCCCTGGCGTGCCGGGGCGTATGATCGGGGCGGAGCGCCCTGTCCACGGGAGATGCAGCATGAAGCAGGATGCCAGGCTGATCGCGACCTTCGTCGCAGTGCTCACTTTCACCTTTACCGCCTCCGCCGGGGAACCGGTTGCCCTGGAGCCTGTGGTGGGGCATGAGTTCAGGGAAATTTCCGCTCCCGGGGTCACGGGTGTTTTCTGGACACGGCGGGGCGATCACTACACGCTGCAGATCCAGTTCAACATACCGCCGGGATCCAACAGGCTGCAAAACCTGGCCGCTGCCGGCCTGGCCCCGCCACCCGGCGCTGGCGGGCAGGCGTATCCGGACGTGCGGATGCAATTGCGCGACCGCAATGGCGCGACGATTCCCCACCTGAGCCGGCTTGCCGTGGAGCCCAGCCTGAAGGCGCAATCCGTGCTGCGCGGCGCACAGGATGGAGCGCGGCGTTCCGAAGTGGTCTATACCTTCTGGCTTGGCGACGGCAACAATGCCGACACGCTCACGCTGCAGATCGACGGGCGGGAGTTTGTCGAGAAGGTGCCGCGTCTCCCCGGCAGCGGCTGATTTTCCCGCGGACGCGCGTGCACGCCATGCACGGTGGGTGATCCCCGCCGCCGCGCTCCTTTATCGGCTCGCCACCTACGCTGGCAGCAACGTCCTCGACGCTGCCGTCACCGCCGGAATCCACCCGTGGCTCTGCTAGCATCGCCGGCGCCCCGGGGGACCAGGGGTGCTTATGACCACAAGACGGAGGACGTCTGATGAACCTGCGCATTTCCAACTGCATCGCCGCCGCAGCGATGACCCTCATGCTGGCTTCCGCGTTTGCACAGACGCCGGCGCGCGTATCGAAGCCGGGTGAGTACACCGGCTATTCGACAGCCGCATATGACGGCGTGCAGAGAACCTCCTTCTACATTCCCATGCGCGACGGCGTGAAGCTGGCGGCCGACCTCTACCGGCCGACGAACAACGGCGTGCCCGCCAGCGGGAAGCTGCCGGTGATCTGGAGCCACACGCCCTACAACCGCCGCGGCCGCACCACACCCATGGAGGCGCTGATCAAGCACGGTTACAACGTGGCCGTGGTCGACTTCCGTGGCGTGTATGCCTCCTATGGTTCCAACAAGGGCTACAACCGTGGCGAGTGGCTCGATCCGGCGCGCAACGATTCCTACGACGTGACCGAGTGGTTCGCGAAGCAGTCCTGGAGCAACGGCAACATCGGCATGTGGGGTTGCTCGGCCGTGGGCGGCAGCCAGATGCAGGCAGCCACCACGCGTCCGCCGTCACTGAAGGCCGTCATCCCGCAGAGCGCGGAGTTCGAGCCCTATCCCGTGTGGGTGCTGGGCGGCATGGCCTCGAGGCAGAACGTGGGCACACCCACTGCTGAAGGCGGCACCAACCAGGTGGCGCAGCGGGACCGCTCCGCCGTGGCCGTCGACGGACCCGATGGCGAAGCAGAGCTGGCAAAGGCCATTGCCAGCCACGCGGGCAATATCGACTCACCCGGCCAGCTGCCCTACCGCGATTCCATCTCGAGCACGGTGGGCATCCCCTGGTGGATGGTGACCAACCCCTCCGCACACCTGGACGCGCTGAAGCGACCCGGCATGGGCGTGATGGTGACGGCGAACTGGGACGAGGCCGGCACGCGTCATGGCGCCTTCTCGACCCTGCGCAATCTTCCTGCCGGCCAGGTGAAGATGATCGTTGGACCTGGCGCGCACTGCGGCTGGAACGTGGCGCTGCGGGACGCCGGCATGGACATCGACGTGGAGCAGCTGCGCTTCTTCGACTACTGGCTGAAGGGCGTGCAGAACGGGGTGATGCAGGAGGATCCGGTCACCTACTTCACCTACAACGGGCCGCAGGGCCGGCAGTGGCAGACCGCGAAGTCCTGGCCCCCCGCGAGCCGGCAGACCAACTACTTCCTCACCGCCAGGGCACTGGGCACCGACAAGCCAGCGCAGCCCGGCACGCAGGCGGCGCCCATGGTCTCCTCGGTACGGATCAGCTCCATCAGCGTGACCACGGGCGAGGGCAGCGTGAGTTATGAAACCGCGCCACTGCGCGCGGACACCGAAGTGACCGGGGATCCCGTGGTCTCGCTGTGGATCTCCACGGCCGCCGCCGACGCGGACGTGGTGGCAAAGCTCGAGGATGTGGCGCCGGACGGCAAGGCCACCAGCTACCAGATGCTCGGCGGACTGCGCGCCTCGGTCCGCAAGCTGGGCACAGCGCCCTATGACAATCGCGGCCTGCCCTGGCATCCCTCGCGCCAGGCGGACGTGCAGCCGCTGAAGGCCGGCGAGACCGTGGAGCTGAAGTTCGCGCTGCTGCCCATGTCCTACCTGTTCAAGGCCGGGCACCGCATCCGCCTGACACTGTTCTTCACCGATCCGGCCGGCGGCGCGGCGCAGACGGTGACGGTGCACGAGGGTGGACGGAACGCTTCGCAGATCACCCTGCCGGTGGTGGCAAGGTAGGGAAAAGAAAAAGGGCGCGGCTGGATGGCCGCGCCCCTCTTGACGGATCAGTCGGGCGGCGGCTCAGGCCCCGACTGCCTTGCCCTGCGGCGGCAGCAGGCCGCGCGCATCCGCACGCCGCACCGCTGACAGCACTGCCAGGATGGAAGCGGTGATGATGTTGGCATGCACGCCCACGCCGAACAGCGTCACCCGGGACGGCGTGGTGATCTCCACGAAGGCCGCCGCCTTCGCCTCGCTGCCCTTGCCCATGGACTTCTCCTCGTAGGACAGCACGTCGAAGGGCAGGCCCAGCGCATGCACCAGCGCGTCGATCGGACCGTTGCCGCGGCCGCTGAGCTGCACCGGCGTGCCATTGCGCACGACGTTCAGGGTGAGCAGTTCGCCATCGCTGCCGTCGGAGGCCGTCACCAGGTGGTGGCCGCGATAGCCGAACTCCCGCCCCTCCTGCACCAGGTACTCGGCCTCGAACAGCTTCCAGATCTCCGGCGCGGTGACTTCCTTGCCACTGGAATCGGTCACCGCCTGCACCTGCGGTGAGAACTCGATCTGCAGCCTGCGCGGCAGCGTGAGCCCATACTCCTGTTCGAGCAGGTAGGTGACGCCACCCTTGCCGGACTGGCTGTTCACGCGGATCACCGATTCGTAGCTGCGGCCCACGTCGCGCGGATCGATGGGCAGGTAGGGGATTTCCCACAGGTCCCCTTCCTGCCTTACGGCGAAGCCCTTGCGGATCGCATCCTGGTGGCTGCCGGAGAAGGCCGTGAACACCAGGTCGCCCACATAGGGATGGCGCGGGTGGATGGGCAGCTGGTTGCAGTACTCCACCAGCCGGGCCGCCTCGTTGATGTTCGAGAAGTCGAGACCGGGGTGCACGCCCTGGGTGTAGAGGTTCAGCGCCAGCGTGACGATGTCGACGTTGCCGGTGCGCTCGCCATTGCCGAACAGCGTGCCCTCGACCCGGTCGGCGCCGGCCATCTGGCCCAGCTCCGCCGCCGCCACGCCCGTGCCCCGGTCGTTGTGCGGATGCAGGCTGATGATGGCGGCATCGCGGCGCTTCATGTTGCGGCAGAACCATTCGATCTGGTCGGCGTAGATGTTTGGTGTCGACACCTCCACCGTGGCGGGCAGGTTCAGGATCACCGGCCGCTGTGGCGTGGCGCCGAGTTCGTCCATCACCGCCTCGCACACCTGCAGCACGAAGGGCAGCTCGGTGCCGGAGAAGGCCTCGGGGGAATACTCGAAGGTCCAGTCGGTTTCCGGGGCGGCGGCAGCCAGCTCGCGGATCAGCTGCGCGGCGTCGGTGGCCAGCTTCTGCGTGGCCGCCTGGTCCTGCCGGAACACCACCCGGCGGAACACCGGGGCGGTGGCGTTGTAATAGTGGAGGATGGCGCGGCGGGCACCCTTCAACGACTCGAAGGTGCGGCGGATCAGCTCCGGCCTGGCCGGGGTGAGCACCTGGATGGTCACGTCATCCGGCACCATGTCCTGCTCGATCAGCTCGCGCACGAAGTCGAAGTCGGTCTGCGAAGCCGAGGGGAAGCCCACCTCGATCTGCTTGAACCCGCTCTCGACCAGCAGCTTGAAGAAGCGGCGCTTGCGCTCGGCATCCATGGGTTCGATCAGCGCCTGGTTGCCATCGCGCAGGTCGACGCTGCACCACAGCGGCGGACGGGCAATGCGGACATTGGGCCAGGTCCGTGCGGGGAACGGCTCGATGGTCCAGGGGCGGTACTTGGTCGAAGGATCCTTCAACATGGCGGTTCACCTGCAAACTGCATGCCCCCGCGCAGCGGCGGTGGCGTGGAAAAGAACGGGAAAAATGATGCGCCCAAACGGGCGGGCAGTCGATCAGTGCGCCGGGCGGCGCAGGTGCAGGCGCGCAAGCGGCAGCTCGCAGCCGGGGATGGCTATCGCGATGATGTGCTGCTGTTGACGCATGCCCCAAGACTAGCAGGGGCGTCGGCGGGCAGGCAAATCGGGCCCCGGAACCGGGGCGGAGGTCACACCGGGCGGTCGATGCGGCGCACACCAGACGTGGTGCCAAGCAGCAACACATCGGCCGGACGGTGGGCGAACAGGCCGACCGTAACCACCCCGGCGATCTGGTTGATGCGGGTCTCGAGGCCAGTGGCATCGGTGATGGCCAGGTCGTGCACATCAAGGATGTGGTTGCCGTTGTCGGTCACCACCCCGCTGCGGTACACCGGCCGCCCACCCAGCGCGGCCAGTTCGCGCGCCACCAGGGCGCGTGCCATGGGGATCACTTCCACCGGCAGGGGGAAGCGCCCGAGGCGGTCGACCAGCTTGGATTCATCGGCGATGCAGATGAAGCGCCGGGCCGCGGCCGCCACGATCTTCTCCCGGGTCAGTGCAGCGCCGCCGCCCTTGATGAGCTCAAGCCTGGCATTGCTCTCGTCGGCGCCATCGATGTAGACCCCGAGCCCATCGATGTCGTTCAGGTCGAGCAAGGGGATGCCCAGTGACCGGAGCCTGGCAGTGGATGCCTCGGAACTGGACACCGCTCCCTTCAGTCGCGATGCCCAGGGTTGCAGCTGGTCGAGCATGGCGTTGACGGTGGAGCCGGTGCCGACACCGAGGACCATGCCCTCTTCAAGGAAGGCCAGTGCCGCCGCACCCACCTGTTGCTTCAACTGCTGCTGTTCGCTCATGCGCCTGACACTGGAATTTACGGGGTTTGAAAATGACTGTGCCCGCTTGCGCGGGCACAGGTAAGTATCTTGTCTGGTAGACCGGCGGGGAGATTTTCATCCCGACCCGCCGGTCACCAGAAGAAGTTACTTCTTCTTAGCGGCCTTTTTCTTGGCCTTCTTCTTGGCTTTCGCCATGACGGTTCTCCAGTTACAGGTTAGTCCGGGGACCGAGTATATACACGCGTTGCAAAAATACAAGCAAGCATGGTAGCGACGTTGCGTCGGGACAACCCGTCTGCCTCGGCATGCATGGTGCCTGCATCGATGAGGACATCGATGATGAAGCACGCCGGGCAAGCATCATGCGCCTGCATGCGTACCTTCAACGGCGCAGCGAGAGGATGAACTTCCAGTGCGCCGCATCCACCGGCGTGACCGACAGGCGGTTGCCGCGACGTAGCAGCAGCATGCCATCGAGCCTGCCATCGGCATGCTCACGCAGTGTGTCCAGCGACAGCACCGTGTCCCAGCGATCCTTCAGCCGCACGTCCACCGTGTACCAAAGTGGCTTGTTTTGCGGGCTTTTCGCATCGTGGTAGGGGCTGCGGCGATCCCATGCGCTCGGGTCGGGGTAGCCGGCGCGCACCACCTCGACAATGCCGGCGATGCCCGGCTCGGGACAGGAAGAGTGGTAGAAGAAGCCCAGGTCTCCCGCCTTGAAGTCGTCCCGGAGCATGTTGCGCGCCTGGTAGTTGCGCACTCCCTCCCAGCTGGTGGTCTTCTTCGGTGCAGCGGCAAGGTCATCGATGCCGAAGGTCGAGGGTTCGCTCTTCAACAGCCAGTAACTCATCAGGGGGTCTTCCGTTGGAATGCCAGGGTTGAGGACTCGGTCACAATCGCATCCAGCGGTACGTCATGGTCCGCATGGGGCAGTGAAGGTACCTGCTGCACGGCATAGGCGAGGCCGACCAGCAGCGGACGGCGGCAATGCACATGGCGCAACCTGAACGCGAAGTGCCGGTCGTAGAAGCCGCGACCCATGCCGATGCGGTTGCCCTGCGGGTCGAAACCCACCAGCGGCATGAACACCACGTCCATCTCGCGGGCGGCGCGCGGTTTGCCTCCGCTGGGTTCAAGGATGCCGAATGCCCCGCGCCGCACCGCGCCTTGAGCCGGGAAGCCGAAGACAGTGCCCATGGGCAGATCAAAGAACCGCATGCGGTCGCCCCGCAGGTCGATGACACGAGGCAGGGCGATGCGACAGCCCCTGCGGCCGGCCAGCTGCAGCAGCGGGGTGGTGTCGATCTCCTCGGAGGTGGCCAGGTACAGGCCGATGCGGCGGCCGGGTTGCAGCAGGCCCATGGCATTGACGCGTGCAGCCAGCTGCCGACCCTTGCTGGCCCGCGCCGCGCCCTGGATGGCGCGGCGCCGCGCGCGCAGTTCGCGCCGCAGCTGCCGCCGTTCATTGGAAGGAGAGTCGCTGCTCAATGCCTGCAGCGGCTCAGGTCAAGAAGGCGCCACCCGCCTGTGCCGGTGCGGATCGTTGCTCTCGAACCGGAGCAACAAGGTGGGGCAGGTATGCAGAAGGTAAGGCTTCCCGCGATGAAGCGGACATGCACAGCACAACTGCAAGGCCCGCCCCTGGGTGTTTCAATTAGGGTCCGAGGTAACCCGATCCGCGTGTCGAACACCGCAGGCGGCGCAGTCACACTTTACTACAGTTCCAGCTGCTGGCCCTGCACCAGCGCGCGCTCCACCCGTTCGCGCATCTGGCGGACGCGGGCCCCCATTTCGCGGCTGCTGCGCTCCTCGCGGACCTGCAGCTTGCCCAGCTCATTGGCCATGTTGAGGGCCGCCATGATCAGCCAGCGTTCGCTGCCCATGCCGCGGGCGCTTTCGCGGGCCTGCTTCAGGCGACCGTCGAGGAGCTCCGCGGCCCGCAGCAGGTCGTCCCGCTCCTCGGGGGGGCAGGCGATGAGGTATTCCTTCTCTAGTATGCGGATGCTGACCGGCTCCGCGGCGGCGCTCATACGCCGCTTTCCAGCATGCGCAGTCGCCCGATCATGGCCTCGACCCCGGCCCGGGCCTGCTCATTCTTCTGCAGCAGCGCGGCCCGCTCGCCGGCGAGGTGGTCCTGCCGGTGGCGCAGGGCCTTGTTCTCTTCGGTGAGCTGCCGCACCAGCGACACCAGCTCGCCGACCCTTGCTTCCAGCCGCTGCAGTTCGGCGTCGATCGATGGGTGGCCGCTGTTCTGGCTCATATTGCGCGCAATACTGCCTGCACCGTGGGCAGGCCGGCAAGTCCTGCGCACAGCGGCGCAGTCCGGCAAGGCATAATGGTGCGCGCATGGTTGTTCCCGCCCAGACTTTCGATGGCCTGCAGCGCATCCTGATGCAGGCACACGCACTCACCGATGCGGCCGAGGCCCATGGCACGCTGGTGGGATCTCTCTGTGCCACGCGCTGCACGCTGGGCGACTGGCTGGCGGAGATACTGCCCGATGGCCGTGCCGAAGGCCTGGCAGCCGAAGACCTGCGCGCAGTGTTCGACTCCACCTGCGGCGCGCTGGTGGACGGCGCGATGGATTTCCAGCCCCTGCTGCCTGACGATGACGCCCCCATCACCGAACGCACCTCCGCCCTGGGTGAGTGGTGCCAGGGATTCCTTTATGGTCTGGGTGCCGGCGTGGCTGTGCCGGATGCGGGCTCGCTGCAGGGCGACGCGGCCGAGGTGGTGCGCGACATGACCGCCATCACCCAGGTCGATGTGGATCCGGCCGACGGCACCGAGTCGAACGAGGCCGCCTACGCCGAACTGGTGGAGTTCGTGCGCGTGGGCGTGCAGCTGCTTTATGACCACCTGCAGCCGCTGCGCGAACCCCCGCCCCCTCCGCCTGCGGGGCGCCTGCATTGAAGAAGGTGCGACGGCCAGCGGCTGCGCCACGCGGCACCGCGCGTGCCGGCGCGCAGCATTCCGCGACAGTCGCCTCGCGCGCGGCCAGCCTCAAGGCCAGCAACAGCGAGTTCGCGCGCCGACGCCGGCTGCTGGCACGCATCATGGGCAAGGGCTCCATCGCCATCCTGCCGGCTGCGCCCGAGCGCATCCGCAACAACGACGTGGGCTACCCCTACCGGCAGGACAGTGACTTCTTCTATCTGACCGGCTTTGGCGAGCCGGAGGCCGTGGCGGTGCTGGTGCCGGGGCGCGAGGCGGCCGAATACATCCTTTTTGTGCGTGACCGCGATCCACTGAAGGAAACCTGGGAGGGACGGCGCGCCGGCCCCGGGGGTGCGGTGGAGCGCTTTGCTGCCGACGATGCCTTTCCCATCTCCGACCTGGACGAGATCCTGCCGGGGTTGATGGAGAACCGCGAGCGCGTGTATTACGCCATGGGCACGCACCCGGAGTTCGACCAGAAGGTGCTGGGCTGGCTGCAGACGCTGCGCGGGCTGGCGCGGCATGGCAAGCACCCGCCGCTGGAGATGATCGCGCTGGACCATGTGCTGCACGACATGCGCCTCTACAAGAGCCGCGTGGAGCTGGGCCTGATGCGTGAGTCCGGCCGCATCGCGGCGGCGGCGCAGCTGCGGGCCATGCACTACACCCGGCCGGGCCGCTACGAATACGAGATCGCGGCGGAGATCCAGCACGAGTACGGGCGCCACAACGCCACCTGGTCATACGAGCCCATCGTCGGTGGTGGCGCCAACTCCTGCATCCTGCACTACCGCGAGAACGATGCGCGGCTGGAGGAGGGGGACCTGCTGCTGGTGGATGCCGGCTGCGAGTACCAGTACTACGCCTCGGACATCACCCGCACCTGGCCGGTGAGCGGGCAGTTCACACCCGCGCAGCGGGAGATCTACGAGATCGTGCTGGCGGCGCAGCACGCGGCCTTCGCCGCGACGAAGCCCGGCAACCACTGGAACCAGGCGCATGATGCCGCGGTGCAGGTCATCACCCACGGACTGGTGTCGGTGGGGCTGCTGAAGGGGCGGGTGCCGAAGCTGGTCAAGGATGGCGCCTACCGCAAGTTCTTCATGCACCGCACCGGCCACTGGCTGGGCATGGACGTGCACGACGTCGGCGACTACAAGGTCGGCGAGGAGTGGCGGGTACTGGAGCCAGGCATGGTGATGACGGTGGAACCGGGCATCTACATTCCGGCCGGCACGCGCGGCGTGCCGAAGCGTTACTGGAACTGCGGCATCCGCATCGAGGATGACGTGGTGGTGACGGCGGGTGGCTGCGAGGTGCTCACCAGCGGCGTGCCCAGCGCGCCGCGCGAGGTCGAGGCCGCCGTGGCGGCGCGGCCCTGACGGACGCTGTGCAAGGTCGCCATGGAAACTGCGACAGCCCCTGACGGCCGCACCGCGTTCGACATCGCCATCGTCGGCGGCGGACTGGCCGGCGCCAGCCTGGCCGCCGCGCTGCGCGAGCTGCCTTTCTCCATCGCGCTGATCGAAGCCTTTGCGCCCGACAGCGCCGCGCAGCCCAGCTTCGACGAACGCACCACCGCACTGGGCAATGCCAGCCGGCGCATCCTCGAGGCACTGGGCGTGTGGCCACGGCTTGCGGCAGAGGCGGCGCCCATTGCCGCCATCCACGTCTCTGACGCCGGTCGTTATGGATTCGCGCGGCTGGATGCCGCATCCCTTGGCCAGCAGGCCTTGGGCTACGTGGTGCCCAACCGCGTGCTGGGCCGCGAGCTGTGGGGGATGCTGCGCGCGGCGCCACGCGTGGCGGCCTTCATGCCGGCGCGCGTCACGGCGCTGCAGGTGGAAGAGGACTCCGCGCTGATCGCGCTGGAGCAGGACGGGCAACCCCAGTCACTGCGCGCGCGACTGGTGGTGGCGGCCGACGGTGCGCAGTCGATGGTGCGGGCGGTGGCTGGCCTGCAGGCCAGCGTCGACGATTATGCCCAGGTGGCCGTGGTGGCGGCGCTGCGCACCGACCAGCCCAATGACGGCGTCGCCTATGAGCGCTTCACTTCGGCCGGCCCGATGGCGTTGCTGCCGCTGGCCGCGGTGCCGGATGCGGGGCGCAATGGCGCCTGCTGGCGCACGCTGGTGTGGGCCGCGTCGCCGCAGCAGGCTGCAGCACTGATGCAGCTCCCTGACGCGCAGTTCCTCGCCCGCTGGCAGGAAGCATTCGGATGGCGTGCAGGCCGCGCGCTGCAACTGGGATCGCGCGGTCGTTATCCCCTGGCGCTCACGCAGAGCCAGGGCACCGTGGCGCCGCGCATCGTACTGCTGGGCAACGCCGCGCAGTCGCTGCATCCCGTAGCTGGCCAGGGTTTCAATCTCGCCTTGCGCGACGTGGCTGATCTTGCCGAGGTGCTGGCCTCCGGCGCAGAGGGTAATCCGGGCGCAGAGGGTGATCCGGGCGCAGCGGCTGCGCTGGCGGAATACGCCGCGCGCCGGCGGCAGGACCGCAGTGGCGTGATCGGCTTCACCGATGCACTGGTGCGCGTGTTCGGCAACACGCATCCGGCCGTGGTGGCGGCGCGCGACGCCGGCCTGCTGTTGTTCGACCTGCTGCCGCCAGCCAAACGCGCGCTGGCGCGCGTGAGCCTGGGTTTCGGTGCGCGCAGTGCACGCCTGGCGCGTGGACTGCCGCTGCGGGAAATGCGATGAGCGAGCCAGCACCGGCGCAGCCGGCATTGCCACGCCAGGTGGATGTGGCCATCGTGGGCGGCGGCATGGTGGGTGCCACGCTGGCACTGCTGCTGGTGAACGAGGCGCGCGTGCGTGCCGCGCAGATCGTGCTCGTGGAGCCGCGGCCGGTGTCGCCGCCCGCGCCCGGTTCGGCGCCGGGCCTGCGCGTGTCGGCCATCGCGCCAGCGAACCGCGCAAGGCTCGCGGATCTGGGCGTGTGGGACAGGATGGACGCCACGCGCATCGCCCGGGTGGAGCGCATGGCCGTATGGCATGAGGCCGTGCCACCCGACAGCCCCGACGTGCTGCGTTTCGATGCTGCCGAGGGTGGCGCGCCGGAGCTGGGCTGCATCGTCGAGAACGACGCGCTGCAGGCCGCGCTGATGCAGGCCTGCCGCGAGCGGGGCATCGTCATCCTCAACGACAGCCTGCAGGCCCTGGCCATCCACCCAGGGGAGGCGAGGCTGCAGCTGGGACTGGCCCGGGTGGATGCGCAGCTGGTGGTGGGCGCCGATGGTGCGGCCTCGACGGTGCGCGAACTGATGCAGATGCCGGCGACGACGCGCGAGTATGGCCAGCGCGGCATCGTCGCCACCATCACCACGGGGCGCAGCCATCGCGGCACTGCCTTCCAGCGTTTCCTCGGCACCGGACCGCTGGCGCTGCTGCCGCTGCCGGGCAACACCTGCTCCATCGTCTGGTCGGCGACGGAGGCAAGGGCGGCCGAGCTGCTGGCAATGCCGGCGGAGCAATTCAACAACGAACTGACCGCGGCCAGTGCGGGCGTGCTCGGCGCGCTGGAACTGGCCAGCGAGCGGGCATCCTTTCCACTGCGGCGACTGACGGCGGGAAGTTATGTGGCGCCGCGCGTGGCACTGGTGGGTGATGCTGCCCATGTGATCCACCCGCTGGCGGGGCAGGGCGTGAACCAGGGACTGGAAGATGCCGTCGTGCTTGCCGCGCAGCTGGCGGCACGGCCGCCGCGCGAGAGCGTGGGTGCGCTGCGCGCCCTGCGCCGCTACGAGCGTGAACGGCGCGCGGGCAATGCGCTGGTGGGTGAAGTGGTCGACGGGCTGGACCGCCTGTTCACTGGATCAGGGCCCCTGACGGCCTGGGCTGCGCGGGAAGCCATGGCCCTGGTGGGACGCCTGCCGTTCGCCCGCCGTTTCCTCGCCGGGCAGGCTGCGGGCCAGGCCCGGCCTCGCGCCTGAGACTGCGTCAGGCCAGCGGCAGCTGGTCGATCTTCGCCGCGCAGATGAAGTCGTTTTCAGACAGCCCGCGGATGGCGTGAGTGGTGAAGCGCACCCGGCAATAGTTGTAGCCCAGCTCGAGGTCCGGATGGTGGTCCTCGATGTTGGCGATGTGCGCCAGCGCGTTCACGAAGCTCATGGTGCGGAAGAAATCGCGGAAACGGAACTCGCGCTGGATGGAGGTGGCATCCACCGACAGCTGCCAGTTTTCATCGAGCCGCTGCAGCACTTCTTCGGCGGCGGCGCGCGACAGCGGCGCCACCCCGCCTTCGCAGGGCACGCAGCGACGCTGGGACAGTTCCTCGCTCATGGGGCAACGCTAGCACGGGCGTCGTGCACGGCGGTAGCGTCACGCGGCGGATAGGTACGCGCGACGTAGCGTTCGAGCAGCTCCTGGAATTCCTCGGCGATGTGATCGCCCTTCAGCGTCACGGTCTTCTCGCCATCCTCGTACACCGGGGCCACGGGCCGCTCACCGGTGCCGGGCAGGCTGATGCCGATGTTGGCGTGGCGGCTCTCGCCAGGGCCATTCACCACGCAGCCCATCACGGCCACGGTCATCGCTTCCACACCGTCGCGCTCGGCGCGCCAACGCGGCATGCGGTGGCGGATGTGCGACTGGATGCGCTGGGCCAGCTCCTGGAAGTAGGTGCTGGTGGTGCGGCCGCAGCCGGGGCAGGCCACCACCATCGGCAGGAAGGCGCGCAGCCCCATGGTCTGCAGGATCTCCTGCGCGACGATCACTTCCTGCGTGCGATCACCACCGGGCTCGGGCGTGAGCGACACGCGGATGGTGTCGCCGATGCCTTCGGCCAGCAGCACGCCGATGCCGGCGGTTGAAGCGACGATGCCCTTGCTGCCCATGCCGGCCTCGGTGAGCCCGAGGTGCAGTGGCCAGTCGCAGCGCGCGGCAAGGTTGCGGTACACGGCGATGAGGTCCTGCACGCCGCTGACCTTGGCCGAGAGCACGATGCGGTTGCGTGGCAGCCCCAGCGCCACGGCCATCTCCGCGCTTTCCAGCGCCGAGCGCACGATGGCCTCGCGCATCACGGCCTGGGCGCTGGCCGGCTGGGGCAGCGCGTTGTTCTCATCCATCAGTCGCGCGAGCAGCTGCTGGTCGAGGCTGCCCCAGTTCACGCCGATGCGCACGGGCTTGTTCTCGCGGCAGGCGATCTCGATCATCGCGGCGAACTGGCTGTCGCGCTTGGCGCCGCGGCCCACGTTGCCGGGGTTGATGCGGTACTTGTCGAGCGCGGCGGCGCAGGCGGGATGCTCGCTGAGCAGCTTGTGGCCGTTGAAGTGGAAATCCCCCACCAATGGCACGCCGACACCATCGGCGCGCAACCTGTCGCGGATATGCGGCACGGCTGCGGCGGCCTCGGCGCTGTTGACGGTGATGCGCACCAGCTCGGAGCCCGCGCGCGCCAGCTCGCGCACCTGGGCCACCGTGGCTTCGATATCCGCCGTATCGGTGTTGGTCATCGACTGGACGACCACGGGCGCGGGGCCGCCGACGGCGACCCCGCCGATCATCACCTGCAGGCTGGCACGGCGTGGCTGGAGCATGGCGCGCATTGTACTTGTTAGACTTGGGTCGCCATGGAAAGACCGAAACCTTCGGGCATTGGCCGGGTCTGGCGGGCGTTCGGCGCCAGCCACCGCGGCTTCCGTGGCGCCTTCCTGGGCGAGGCGGCCTTCCGCCAGGAATTGGCCGTGGCGGTGGTGGTCATTCCCCTTGGCCTGTGGCTGGGCGAAACCGGCGTGGAGAAAGCCCTGCTGGTGGGGCCCATGCTGCTGGTGCTGATCGTCGAGCTGATCAACAGCGCCATCGAGGCGGTGGTGGATCGCGTTGGGCTGGAGCGGCATGCGCTCTCGGGCCTGGCCAAGGACCTCGCCTCCGCGGCGGTGCTTTCATCTTTCGGACTGCTGGGCCTGACCTGGCTGCTGGTACTTTGTTTCTGACTGGCTGCGAGCCGGACTGAGAGGAGTGGATGATGAGGGATTCCTTGCGCCGATTGACGGCTGCGGCGCTGCTCGCGGCAACCATGCTGGCTGGTGCACAGTCGGTATCGCCGCCGTTGTCTCCCGCGCCATCACCGGGACCGGCACCTGCACCGGTTCCTGGCGAGATGGCTCCCAACCTGCCGCCGGCGCTGGAGGAAACACTGTCTCCGCCGCGGCGCGAGGATGCCACCTGGACGGCCACCCTCGAACGCATCGCGCAGGGCGTGGTGGCCATCAAGATGGATTCCACCCGCGCCTTCGATACCGAATGGAACACCTCATCGCAGGCCACCGGCTTCGTGATCGACGCCGAGCGCGGCCTGATCCTCACCAACCGCCATGTGGTGACGCCGGGACCGATCACCGCCGAGGCCACCTTCCTCAACCGCGAGGAAGTGCAGCTGTATCCGGTGTATCGCGATCCGGTGCATGACTTCGGCCTGTACCGCTATGACCCGGCCAAGCTGCGCTTCGCCAAGCCGCCTTCACTGGAGCTGTATCCGGAGGGCGCGCAGATCGGCCGCGAGATCCGCGTGATCGGCAACAACGCGGGCGAGCAGCTGTCGATCCTGGCCGGCACGCTGGCGCGCCTGGACCGCGAGGCGCCCAACTACGGCACCGGGCGCTACAACGACTTCAATACCTTCTATATCCAGGCTGCTTCCGGAACATCCGGTGGTTCCTCCGGTTCGCCGGTGGTGGATATCCGCGGGCGCGTGGTGGCGCTGAATGCCGGCGGCTCTTCCGGCGCGGCATCGAGCTTCTACCTGCCGCTGGGTCGCGTGAAGCGCGCCGTGGACCTGATCAAGGCCGGCAAGCCGGTGCCTCGCGGCACGCTGCAGACAGTGTTCAGCTATGTGCCTTATGACGAGCTGCGCCGGCTGGGGCTGAGCACCGCCACCGAGACGGCCATGCGCAAGGATTTCCCCGACAACACGGGCATGCTGGTGGTGACGCAGGTGCAGCCGGGTTCCGCCGCTTACAGCGAGCTGCAGCCGGGCGACATCCTGGTGTCCATCGATGGCAAGGCCATCACCACCTTCGAGCCGCTGGAGGGCCTGCTCGACAATGCCGTGGGCAAGCCGGTGCGCGTGCGCATGCAGCGTGGCGGCAATGAACGCACGGTGGACCTTACTGTCGGTGACCTGGATGCCATCACGCCGGCCGCCTATCTGGAGTTCGGCGATTCGGTGGTGCACAACCTGTCCTACCAGCAGGCGCGGCATTTCAATCGCCCGGTGTCGGGCGTGTACGTGGCCAACCCGGGATACAGCCTGGCCGCGGCCGGCATTCCGCGCGCGGCGCTGATCACCGAGGTGAACAGCCGGCCGGTGCCCGACATCAGCGCCTTCGCCGGCGAGCTGCACCTGCTGGGTGATGGCGATCGCGCCACGGTGCGTTACGTGGTGATGGAGGAGCCGAACAACCCGCAGGTGGCCTCGCTGCGCATGGACCGGCGCTGGTTCCCGGCGCGCTCCTGCCACCGTGACGATGTGAGCGGACTGTGGCCCTGTGCCGAACTGCCCCCCGGGCCGCCGCCGAAGGAAGTGGCCGGTGGCACCGCCAACCTGCCGGTGGTGCGCGACAAGCTCGTGGCGCAGCTGGTGCCCTCACTCGTGCAGGTCACCTTCGACATGCCCTTCGCGCTGGCGGGTGTGTCGGAACGCAATTATTACGGCACCGGCCTGATCGTCGACGCGGAGCTGGGTTATGTCGTGACCGATCGCAACACGGTACCGGTGTCGATGGGTGACGTGCGGCTGACCTTCGCCGGTGCCTTCGAGATCCCCGGTCGTGTGGAGTATGTGCATCCACTGCACAACCTGGCGCTGATTTCCTACGATCCGAAGCTGATCGGCGATACGCCGGTCAAGACCCCGAAGTTCAATCCCTGGCCGCTCGAGGCGGGCCAGAAGGTGACGGCGATCGGCATGAACCGCGGCGGCGAATACAAGTCTCGCGCCACCGAGATCATCGCGATGGATCCGCTGGCGCTGCCGCTGACCCGTTCCATGCAGTTCCGCGATGCCAATGTGGAAGTGGCGCAGCTGCTGAATCCACCGGATGACTTCGATGGCGTGCTGGTGGACAACCGCGGCGCGGTGCTGGCGCTGTGGTCCACCTTTCCGGTGGATACCGGTCGCGGCGGCACCGGCCAGATCAATCGCGGCGTGCCCATCGACCTGGTGACCGAAATGATCGGCAGGGTGCGCGACAACAAGCCGCTGCACACGCTGGATGCGGAATTCAGCACGCTCACGCTCACCGAGGCGCGGCGCCTGGGGCTGTCCTCGCAGTGGGCGGCCACGCTGGAGAAAAGCAATCCGGAAGGCCGGCAGGTGCTGTCGGTGGCACGCATCACAGGCGGCGCCGCGTCGGCGGGGGTATTGCGCCAGGGCGACCTGCTGCTGGCAGTGGAGGGCAAGCCGGTCACGCGTTTCCGCGATGTGGAGCGGGCCCTGGGCGACCGGGAGCAAGTCGCCGTCACAGTGTGGCGTGGCCAGGGAGAAGAGGTACTCACCGTGCCCACCACCGCGCTGGACGGGCGTGACGTGGAGCGCATCGTGCAATGGGCGGGCGCCATCCTGCATGCGCCGCACCGGGCGATGAGCGCGCAGCGCGGGGTGGTGCCGCAGGGTGTCTACGTGGCCTATTTCTCCTATGGTTCGCCGGCGACCCGCTACCGCCTCTCGCCGGGGCGGCGCATCGTGGAGGTCGACGGCCAGCCCACGCCTGACCTCGACGCCTTCCTGGCGGTGGTGGCCGGCCGCCCGGACCGCTCCTCGATCAGGGTACGTACGTTGTCCTGGAACAACGTGCCGGAGGTGATCACCCTGAAGCTCGACCGCCACTACTGGCCCACCTCGGAGATCGTCAGGACGCCCTTCGGGTGGGACAGGCGCAATCTGGACTGATCGCGGCAGCGTTATGTGATGCGTTGAGCCAACAGGCTCAGTCAGGAGGTGGTCGCCCTCCGCCGACTGGTAAAATGCCCGGATGGCTAAAGCGATCCGGGCCTCCCAGGCCGAGCTGGAAGCCGCCGTCGATGCATTGCGCGATGGCGAGCTGGTGGCGTTCCCTACTGAAACGGTCTATGGCCTCGGGGCCAATGCCGCCAATCCGGCGGCCGTGCGCCGCGTGTTCGAGCTGAAGGACCGCCCGGCCTCCCACCCGGTGATCGTGCACATCGACCAGCAGAAGTACCTGCGTCGCTGGGTACGCGAGCTGACCCCGGAGGCGGAAAAGCTGGCGGAGGCTTTCTGGCCGGGTCCGCTGACCCTGGTGCTGCCGCGGGGCGAGGGCGTGCACGACGTGGTCACCGGCGGGCAGGACACGGTGGCCATGCGCATTCCCTCCCATCCCATGGCGCGCCAGCTGCTCGATGCCTTCGGCGGCGGCATTGCCGCGCCGTCGGCCAACCGCTACGGCCGCCTGTCGGCCACGCGCGCCGAGCATGTACAGGATGAGTTTGGCGATGCGGTGAAGGTGATCCTCGACGGTGGGGAATGCCAGCTCGGACTGGAATCCACCATCGTGAGCTGCATTGGTGGCGAGGTGCGGCTGCTGCGCCCGGGGGCCATCACGCTGACGCAACTGCGCGGCGTGGTGGGCACCGTGAGCATCGGGCCGGACAAATCCTCCCCACGGGTGCCGGGCAGTGCCGCCTCGCACTACGCGCCGGTAACGCCGCTGACCATCGTGCCCGGCGGCGAGCTGGACGCACTGGCCGAATCGCTTTCCGAGGGCGGGCAGCGCATCGCCGTGCTGGCGCAGCGTCTGCCACTGAAGACCTACGAGACGGTGACCTGGATCAATGCCGGCAAGCGGGCGGAGGCCTATGGCCACGACCTCTATGCCAACCTGCGCACGCTCGACAAAGCCGGCTGCGCGCGCATCCTGGTGCAGGAAGTGCCTGGCGATGAACGCTGGGACGCGGTGCGCGACCGCCTGGCGCGCGCCTCGGTGAGCGCGCCCGCCGAGAGCGGCCCGTATGCCGCGCTGGGAACCGGTGTGCTGCCTTGAAGAAGGGGTTCATTGATCCCTTCCAGCCGGAGGAAGTGCGGCGGCTGGTGGCCACTTATGGATCGCCACTGCTCATCATCGACTGCGAGCGCGTGCGGGCGCAGTACCGGCGGCTGCACAAGGCGCTGCCGGGCGTCGACCTCCACTACGCGTTGAAGCCGCTGCCCGCCGCGGCGGTAGTGCGCACCATCGCGAAGCTGGGAGGCTGGCTCGACCTCGCCACCACGGGCGAGGTGCAACTCGTGACGCGGCTGGGACTGGATCCCTCCCGCTGCATCCACACGCATCCCATCAAGCGCGAGAAGGACATCCGCAATGCGCTGCACGGCGGCGTGCGCGTGTTCGTGGCCGACAATCCGGACGAAGTGCGCAAGTTCCGGCCTTTCCGCGACGAGGCGGAGCTGCTGCTGCGCGTGTCGTTCCGCAGCCCCGGGGCAGTGAGCGACCTGTCGCGCAAGTTCGGCTGCGATCCCGAGCATGCGCTCGATCTCGCGCGCCTGGCGGCAAAGCTGGGCGTGAAGGTGCGCGGCTTCTCCTTCCACGTGGGCTCGCAGGCGCCGCAGCCGCTGAAGCACGTGGAGGCCATCGAGGCCTGCCTTGCGCTCACGCGCCAGGCGCGGCGCGCGAAGCTCGGGCCCTTCGACACGCTGGATATCGGCGGCGGGTTTCCCATCAATTACACGCAGCCCGTGCCGGACATCGGCCGTTTCTGCGCGCCGATCCGCAAGGCGCTGGCCGGAGTGCCGAAGGGGCTGCGCGTGATCGCCGAACCCGGGCGCTACATCGCAGGTCCCGCCGCCATCGGCGTGGCCACCGTGATGGGCCGCGCCGAGCGCGAGGGCCATTGGTGGTATTACCTGGATGACGGGCTCTATGGTTCCTACAGTGGCCAGCTGTTCGACCATGCCCGCTATCCCATCGAGAGCCTGAAGACGGGCGGCGATCTGCTGCCTTCGGTGCTGGCAGGTCCCACCTGCGACAGCATCGACGTGATTGCCGAGAACCTGATGCTGCCGAAGCTCAAGGCCGGCGACCTGATCGTGGGTCGCGCCATGGGCGCCTACACCTGGGCCTCTGCCAGCGAGTTCAATTTTTTCCCGCGGGCCACCGTGGTATCGGTGAACGAGACGCCCGGGGATACGGGCAAGGTAGAGGACTGATGGACCTGAGCAACCGGACCATCGCCATCATCATGGTGGGCGTGGGGGCGCTGCTGCTGTTCCGGATCATCTCGCGCTGGCGCGGGTTCTCGCTCCACAGGCAGCCGATCGACTGGGACCAGCATTTCATCCAGAGCCTGCGCAAGGCGGGGGTCGACACCTTCGCCGAGCAGGTGGTGGATTTCTTCTTCACCGTGCCCACGCGTGAGGGTGCCATGGGGCTGGCCAATGCCCTGCGCGAGCAGGGCTACGAGACCGACGTGATCGAGGCGCGCGAGACCAGCGGCCAGTTCAGCGTGCATGGCAACCGCCGCATGCGGCTGATCGTGCCGGAGATGCAGCAGCTCACCGCGCACCTGACGCAGCTCGCCGCGGCGCACGGCGGGCAGTATGACAACTGGGCGGTGGTGACGAAGTAGCTTGCTGCCGGCGCCGGCCAGCCTGCGTTCAGCGCTTTTCCGTCTGCCGGCGCACGGCTTCCGCGGCCGCGGCGATGGCTGAAGGATCGCCCAGGTAGCGGTGCCCGGTGGGCTTCAGTCCCGCATCCAGTTCGTACAGCAGGGGTACGCCCGTGGGGATGTTCAGCTCCACGATCTCGCTCTCGGGCAGGTTGTCGAGCATCTTCACCAGTGCGCGGATGCTGTTGCCGTGGGCGGCGAGCAGCACGTTGCGGCCGGCGCGCAGCTTCGGTGCGATCTCCTCGTTCCACAGTGGCAGCACGCGCGCCAGGGTGTCTTTCAGCGACTCGGTGCCGGGCAGCAGGGCCGGATCGAGGTCCGCGTAACGGGCGTCATGCTTCGGGTGGCGCTCGTCTGCAGGATCAAGCGGCGGCGGCGGGATGTCGTAGCTGCGGCGCCAGACCTTCACCTGCGCCTCGCCGTGCTTCGCCACGGTCTGCGCCTTGTCGAGCCCCTGCAGCGCGCCGTAGTGGCGCTCGTTGAGGCGCCAGCTCTTCTCCACCGGCAGCCACATGCGGTCCATTTCGTCGAGGGCGATCCACAGCGTGCGGATGGCGCGCTTGAGCGTGGAGGTGTAGCAGTAGTCGAAGCGGATGCCGGTGGCCTTCAGTTCGCGCCCGGCCTGCCGTGCCTCGGCACGGCCCTGCTCGGTGAGGTCGACGTCGGTCCACCCAGTGAACAGGTTGGCGACGTTCCATTCGCTCTGGCCGTGGCGCAGCAGCACGAGTTTGCCGGACATCAGGCGGGCTCCGTATGCTTGTTCAGGTGCGGCGAGATTACCAAACCGGCCGGCGCGCATGAGCCGGATCATCGAACTGAAGGTGAAGCCGGGTGCGCGGGTCAGCAAGCTCACCCGCGGCGCGGATGGCACCTGGCTGGCGCAGCTGAAGTCCCCGCCGGTGGACGGCCGCGCGAATGCGGAGCTGATTGCGCTGGTGGCCGGGGAGTTCGGCGTGCGGCGGGCGCAGGTGAGCATCCGCACCGGGGCGGGCGGACGGCGCAAGCTGGTGCAGATCGAGGACTGAAGTCGTGCGGCAGCGGGGCGCCTGGCGCCCCGCGCGTGGGTGGGGCGGGGATCTCCCCGGGGATCAGGCCTTCTTCACGAACATCGACTTCAGGCCCATCTGGCCGATGCCGTCGATGCGGCAGTCGATGTCGTGGTCGCCCTCCACCAGGCGGATGTTCTTCACCCGCGTGCCCACCTTCACGACCGAAGAGGAGCCCTTCACCTTCAGGTCCTTGATCACGGTGACGGTGTCGCCGTCCTTCAGTTCGTTGCCGACGGCGTCACGCACCACGCGGGCATCGATTGCCGCGGCGGGGGCGGCCTCGCCAGCGGCGGAAGGCCACTCATGTGCGCATTCGGGGCAGACCAGGTTGGCGCCATCTGCGTAGGTGTACTCGGATTGGCACTTGGGGCAGGGCGGCAGCGTGCTCAGGAGATCCTCCGGCTTTCCCGGCAGCGGGCCGGGAGCGCATGATACTGCGGCGGGCAACCCCGCGAGGAGGGTCCATGCGCAACCGGTCTGTCCTGGCCCTGCTGCTGGTGCTGGGCACGACCCTGGCGCTGGCACAGTTCGCAGCCACCGAACGCACTGCCCTGGCCGAGCCGTTCCGCGGCGTCACGGCAGATGGCAGCGTGCAGGCCGGCCTGTTCCGCATCCAGTCCACCGGCGTATCCACCGCACCGGTGAAGGCCGCCGCCGAGGCTTTCCTCGCCGGGCTGGGCGCAGAGCAGAAACGCGCCACCACCTTCGCCGTCGAAGACGATGAGTGGCGCAAGTGGGCCAACGTGCACCGCTATGCGCGCCAGGGGGTGACCTTCAGCGAAATGGATGCGCGGCAGCGCGAGCTGGCCCTCGGGCTGCTGCGCGCCAGCCTTTCGGCGAAGGGACTGCAGCTCACGCGCGACATCATGCACCTGAACGAGACGCTGGCCGAACTCACGCAGCGCCCGCAGGAGTACGGCGAGTACCTGTACTGGATCACCGTGATGGGCACGCCCTCGGCCACCGAGCCCTGGGGCTGGCAGCTCGACGGTCATCACCTGGTGATCAACTACTTCGTGCTGGGCGACCAGGTGGTGATGACGCCCACCTTCATGGGATCCGAACCGGTGTTCGCCGCGGGCGGCAAGTACCAGGGCACCCGCATACTCGAGTCGCACCGGGACAGGGGCCTGGCCCTGCTGAACGCGCTCACCGATTCACAGCGCGGCGCGGCCATCCTGGAAACCACCAAGAACGGCAACCGCAACCAGACGGAGCTGTTCCGGGACAACGTGGTGATTCCTTACGCCGGCGTGCGCGGCCGGGATCTCTCCGCGCCCCAGCGCGAGCTGCTCACCGCGCTGATCGCAGAATACGTCGGCAACATGGCCGACGGCCACGCGCGGGTGAAGATGAGCGAGGTGCAGCAACACCTGGACGACACCTGGTTTGCGTGGATGGGCGGCACGGCGCAGGACAGCGCGTTTTATTACCGCGTGCACAGCCCGGTGATCCTCATCGAGCTGGATCACCAGACGCCGGTGGCGCTGCCCGGCGAGCGCGTGCCGGCGCGCGATCACATCCACACCGTGGTGCGCACGCCGAACGGCAATGACTACGGCAAGGACCTGCTGCGCCAGCACCTGCAGCAGCACCGGGACGATCCGGAGCACGGGCACCACCACCACGGCCCCGCGGCAGGGGTCAGTCAGGCTGCTGCAGATCCGCGATGACGGCTGCGAGGAAGCGCACGGCCTCGCCGCCGGTGACGCAGCGGTGGTCGAATGTGAGCGAGAGCGGAATGCGCCGGTGCGCCTCCACGCGATCCTCCACGGCCACCACGTCGCGCGAGATACGGCCGGCGCCCAGGATGGCCACTGCCGGCGGCACCACCACCGGCGTGGCGTAGCGCCCGGCCATCACGCCGAAGTTCGACAGCATGATGGTGAAGTCCTTCAGGTCGGCCGCCGGCAGGCTGCGGTCGCGTGCACCGGCCTTCAGGCGGTTCACCTCGGCGCGCAGCGCGGCGGCATCGCGCGCGGCGGCGTCGCGTATCACCGGCACCAGCAATCCCTCCGGGGTGTCGACGGCGATGCCCACGTGGATGTGCTGGAACACACGCCGGCCCTGCGCGCTGCCATCGAACCAGGCATTGAGGCCGGGTTCGGCGCGGCAGCCGGCGGTGATGGCGCGCAGCAGCCGTACGGTGTAGTCGCTGCCCTGGCGCCAGCCCTCGATGTCCGCGTCGTCGAACACCGTGCATTCCATTACGTTGTCGCGCGCCAGGGTCATGCTCTGCGCCATGGCGCGGCGCAGGCTGCGCAGCACTTCCAGCTCGCCTGTGCTGCCGATATCGCTGCTGCTGGTGGTGGCCGGACGCAGCGCGCTGGTGGAACGCGCCAGTACCGGCGCGGGCGGGATGCCCGAGGGTTGTGCGGCAAGCACGTCGTCAAGTGTCACGAGTCCGGCGGCACCACTGCCGTGCAGGGCATCCACATCGATGCCGAGGCGGCGCGCCAGCTCGCGCGCGGCGGGCACGACGCGGCTGCGGCGGCCGGTGGCGGCGCGACCGCCCGACAGCGTCTGGCTGGCCATCACTTCGCCGGTTTCTGGCATGTGGCCGACGACGCCGCCACGGGCCATGCTGCCGGCGTCGCGGGCTGCAGCCGGATCGGTTGCAGCAGTCGCACCTGCGACTGCGTCGGCGCCTGTCTCGCGCTGGAAATCCACCAGCGGCGCGCCGGTGGCGATGGTGTCGCCGGGACGCCCATGCAGTGCAGTGATGACGCCGTCCCAGGGTGAGGGCACCTCGACCACGGCCTTGGCGGTTTCCATCGCCACCATGGGCTGGTCCACGCTGACCGTGTCGCCCACGGCCACGTGCCAGCGCACGATCTCGGCTTCCTGCAATCCTTCACCCAGGTCGGGCAGGTTGAATCTGCGCATGGATCAGGCCTGCAGCGTGTCGCGGACGGCGTCGGCGATGCGCTCGACGCTGGGGATGTAGGCACGTTCCATGGCGAAGTAGGGCATCACGGTATCGTAGCCGGTCACGCGCTGTATCGGGGCGAGCAGGTCGTACAGCGCCTGCTCGGCAACGGTGGCGGCAATCTCGGCGCCGAGGCCGGCATTGCGCGCGGCCTCGTGCACGATCACCAGCCGGCCGGTGTGCGACACGGATTCGAGGATGGTGTCGTGGTCGATGGGCGAGAGCGAAGTGAGGTCGATCACCTCGCAGCCCACGCCTTCCTGCGCCAGCACTTCCGCGGCCTGGCGGGTCTCGTGGATCATCGCGCCCCAGGTGACCAGCGTGACGTCATCGCCCTCGCGCACCACCTCCGCGCGATCCAGCGGCAGGGCCACGCCGTCGTCGACGACGTCCTGCTTGTTCATGCGGTAGAGGCGCGTGGGCTCGAGGAAGATCACCGGATCCGGATCGCGGATCGCCGCCAGCAGCAGTCCGTAGGCACGCGCCGGCGTGGTCGGACACACCACGCGCAGGCCGGCATGGTGGCAGAGCAGCACCTCCAGGCTCTCGGAGTGGTGCTCGGGCGCATGGATGCCACCGCCGTGGGGCATGCGCAGCACCACCGGGCAGGTGAGCCGGCCGCGAGTGCGGTTGCGCAGGCGCGCCATGTGGTTGGCGATCTGGTCCAGCGCCGGATAGAGGAAACCCATGAACTGGATCTCGGCCACGGGTTTGAGTCCCTGCGAGGCCATGCCGATCGACATGCCGGCGATCACGCCCTCGGCCAGCGGAGTGTCCTGCACGCGCATGGCGCCGAAGCGCTCCTGCAGGCCGACGGTGGCGCGGAACACGCCGCCGTTGACGCCCACGTCCTCGCCGAGCACGACCACATCCGGGTCGTCCGCGAGGGCGCGGCCCAGCGCCAGGTTGATGGCTTCGACCAGCGTTACGCGTGGCATGGAGGCAGCCGGATCCTCAATGCTGCCCGCGCACGCCATAACGGCGGGCGGTGTCGCGCTGCGCGGCCAGCGTGGCCGGCGGATGTGCGAACAGGTGCTCGAAAAGGTGATCGGTGTCCACCGGCGTGCGGTTCTGGTAGCCCTGCACGGCCTCTTCGATGAGGGCGGTGCACTCGCTGCGCAGCGCGGCTTCGCGGGCCTCGTCCCACCAGCCCTGCGCCTCGATGAAGGCGCGGGTGCGCAGCAGCGGCTCCACCTTCCAGGCAGCCTCCAGCTCGGTGGCCGGCCGGTAGCGCGTGGCATCGTCGGCGGTGGTGTGGTCGCTGAGCCGGTAGGTGACCGTCTCGACCACGGTGGGGCCGTCGCCGCGCCGCGCACGCTCCAGCGCATCTTCCATCACCTTGCGCACGCCGATGACATCGTTGCCGTCCACCTGCACGCCGGGCACGCCATTGCCCAGTCCCTTCTGCGCGAAAGTCTGCGCGGCGGTCTGTGCGGCGGCGGGCACCGAGATGGCCCAGCCATTGTTGACGACCACGAACACGGCCGGCAGCCGCTGTGCGCCGGCAAGATTGACGGCCTCGTGGAAGGCACCCTGCGAGGTGCCGCCATCGCCGATGTAGGCCACCGCACAGCGTGGCTGGTTGCGGATCCTGAAGGCCATGGCCACGCCCGCGGCATGCGGTGTCTGCGAACCGATGGGCACGCACCAGGGAAAGTCCTCGCGCGGACCGGCGAAGTTGGTGCCGCGCTCGTCGCCGGCCCAGTAGGTGAGGATTTCGGTGAGGGTGACGCCGCGCCACAACTGCGTGCCGTACTCGCGGTAGACCGGACACAGCACGTCTTCGGCGCGCATGGCCGCGCCGACTCCCACATGCGAGGCCTCGTGGCCGGTGCACGGTGCATAGGTGCCGAGCTTGCCGGTGCGCTGCAGGTTGATGGCCTTGGCGTCGAACAGCCGGCACAGCACCATCATGCGGTACATGGCCAGCATCTGCTGCGGGTCGGAGGCGAAAGCCGGCAGTGCCGTGGTGGGCCGGCCCTGGGCATCGAGCAGCTGCTCGTAGCCGATCGCAAACTCGGCGACAGTCTTCAACGCGCGAAGCTCCCCTTCAATCGTGGCCGCGGAGCGGCTACGCGCGCAAAAGTAACCGATTCAGGCGGTGTTGCGCACCTGCCCGGCGGCCGGCCGCCGGGCAAGTGCGGGGCAGGCCCGGAATCAGGGTCTAGCCGACGGATTCCTGCACCGGTCTGTCGGTGGCGCGGCGCATCTCCATCAGGCGGCTGGCGGTGCGCTCGAAGGGGCCCTTGAGTCGCGTGCCCCGGTAAAGCGCAGCGGGTTCCGTGGCTGCGGCCACCACCAGCCGCACGCGCTGGTCGTACAGCTCGTCGATGAGCGCAATGAAACGTCGCGCGGCATCGTCGTTGGCACCGTCGAACAGCGGCACGCCGGAGAGGAACAGGGTGTGCAGCTGGCGCGCCAGCGCGATGTAGTCATCGGCCGAACGCGGTCCCTCGCACAGCACGTCGAAGTTGAACCAGGCCATGCCGCCGGCATGGGCGCGCGTGGCAATGGGTCGCTCCTCCACCAGCAGGCTGCCGCCCTGTTCCACGGCGGGCCGGCCGGCCAGGCGTTCGAACAGCGCCTGCATGCGCGCCGGTGCCCCCGGGTCATCACTGCGGAACCAGGTCTGCGCCG
The DNA here is from genome assembly GCA_030852845.1 of Pseudomonadota bacterium. Classification (GTDB taxonomy): domain Bacteria; phylum Pseudomonadota; class Gammaproteobacteria; order Steroidobacterales; family Steroidobacteraceae; genus ZC4RG30. The sequence goes on along the minus strand of JALYWF010000143.1, from coordinate 17,648 downwards.
CATCGAGCTGGCGCAGGCGGAAGTCATCACCGCCGACCATCTGCACCACATCGAGCATGCGGTTGATGAGGGCGATGGCCGGCAGGAAGCGCTCGCGCTGCAGGCCGCCCTCGTAAAGCCGCTGCGGTGGCGTGTTGCTGGTGAGTACCAGCACCACGCCGCGCTTGAGCAGCCCATCGAGCACGCCATGCAGGATCATGGCATCGCCGATGTCGTGCACCATGAACTCGTCAACGCACCACACGCGCGCGCTGCGTGCCAGCTGCGCGGCCACATGGTCGAGCGGTCGCTCATGGCCGGCCACGCCCCGGCGCAGCGCATGCACCTCGCGCATCAGGTGCTGGAAGTGCAGCCGCCGGCAATCCTGCGGGCGCAGCGCGGCGAACAGGTCCATCAGCCAGGTCTTGCCGCGTCCCACGCCGCCCCACAGGTAGATTCCCCGGCAGGCCTGCGGCCAGGTCTGGCGACCGCGCAGCATGCCCAGTGCCAGCCGCCAGCGCGCCGGTGGCGGGGAGGCGTCGAGGCAGTGATCCAGTGCATCCAGGCGCTCGGCCACCGCGCGCTGCGCCGGATCCGCGGCGCGCGCCTCATCGCGCAGCGCCTGCTCGTAGCGGGCCAGCAGCCGCATCAGCCGATGGCTTGGCGGACGGGCTGGGTGGTACTGCCGTCGTCTGCAATGCGGGTGTGGCGGACCGACACATCCTCGTGCCGGCGGGCGAAGTCCGCGGCCAGCGACTCCACCAGGTATACCGAGCGGTGCTGCCCACCCGTGCAGCCCACCGCCACCGACAGGTAGCGGCGATTGGTGGCCAGGTACTCCGGCACGCGTGCCTCGATGAAGCGCGTGATGTCCTGCTGCAGGCGGGTCACCGACGCATCGGCCGCGAGATAGCGCGCCACCTCCGGATCGCGGCCGGTGAGCGGCCGCAGCGCCGGTTCCCAGTAGGGATTGGGCAGCGAGCGGGCATCGAACACATAGTCGGCATCACCGGGGATGCCGTGCTTGAAGCCGAATGACTGGAACAGCAGTGACAGGCGCTGGTGGGAGCGTCGCTCCACGCGGGAGCGCACTATCTCGCGCAGTTCGTGCACACCGGTGTTGGAGGTGTCGATCACGATGCCGGCAGCCTGCACTACCGGATCGAGCAGCTCGCGCTCCAACTCGATGGCCGCACGCAGTCCCTCGCCGCCGCGGCTCAGGGGATGTTTGCGGCGGGTCTCGGCATAGCGGCGCAGCAGCGCCTCGTCGGTGGCGGTGACGAACAGCAGTTCGCAGGGCAGGCCGGCGCCGCGCAGCTCGGAGAGCAGCGCGGGCACGGTGGCGATCTCCTCGGGTGTGTTGCGGGCATCAAGGCCCACCGCCACACGCTGGTAGCGCGCGTCGGCGCTGCGCAGCGTGTGGGAGACAAAGGACTTCAGCAGGGCCGCCGGAATGTTGTCGACGCAGTACCAGTCGAGGTCCTCGAGCATGTGCAAAGCCACGCTCTTGCCGGATCCGGACAGTCCGCTGACCACGATCAGTCGCATGATGTGTTCCGGCAGCCCCGCGAGGCCGCGCTAGTGGCGGGCCGCCCGGCCCTCCGTGGCGTGGTGGTCGCGCTGCTTTTCCTTGTGCCTGAGCACGCTGCGGTCGAGCTTGTCGGCCAGCGCGTCGATGGCACGGTACATGTTGGTGTCGATGGCGTCGGCATGGATGTCGGTGCCGCTGCAATGCACGGTGGCTTCTGCCTTGTGCGCATTCTTCTCGACGGACATCACCATGTGCACGTCGATCACCCGTTCGAAGTGCCGCCGGATGCGGTCGAGCCGTTTCTCGGCATAGGCGCGCATGGCTTCGGTGACCTCCACGTGGTGACCACTGAGATTCAATTGCATGACGACCTCCTTACTCACATTGCTCACGCTTGAACACGTTTGCGCTCGTTGGAAGGCGCGATCCCCATCGATTCACGGTACTTGGCGACCGTACGGCGGGCGACCGGGATGCCTTCCTTGGAGAGGATTTCTGCAATTCGGCTGTCTGAAAGCGGCGTGCCAGGCGTCTCCTCGCGGATCAGCTTCCTGATCTTGGCGCGGATCGCGGTGGAGGAGGTGCCCGAACCGTCGGCACCCTCGACCTGGCTGGAGAAGAAATAGCGCAGCTCGAACACGCCGCGCGGGGTATGCATGTATTTGCCGGAGGTGACGCGCGAGACCGTGCTCTCGTGCATCTCGATGGCGGCGGCGATGTCGCGCAGGATCATCGGCCGCATGTGCTCCTCGCCCTGTTCGAGGAAGGCATGCTGGCGCTCGACGATGGAGCGGGCGACTTTCAGCAGCGTGTCGTGGCGGATCTCCAGGCTCTTCAGCAGCCACCGCGCTTCCTGCAACTGGCTGCGCATGGTGGCGTGGCTGGCTCCACGCCCGAGCAGGTTGGCGTAGCTCTCGTTGATCCGCACCCTTGGAAGGGTGGACGAATTCATCTCCACCGTCCAGCCGTTCGTGGTGCGGCGCACAAAAACGTCCGGGACCACGTATTCCGGGGCTGCAGGGCTGATCTGCGAGCCCGGGCGGGGGTGGCAGCCGCGCACCAGGGCCAGCGCCTGCTCCATCTCTTCATCCGAGGCCTTCAGCGCCCGACGCAGCTGGTTCATTTCGCGCGTGGCCACCAGGTCCAGGTGTTCGGCGGTGATGGCCAGCGCGGCGGCCAGGCCGGGGGTTTCCGGATCCAGGGCCCGCAGCTGCAGGGTGATGCACTCGCCCACATTGCGCGCGCCCACACCGAGGGGATCGAAACCCTGCACCACCTGCAGCACCTGCCCGATCTCCTCGTCGCCGGCATCGATCTCCGGCTTCAGCGTGCCGGCAATGGCGTCGAAGGGATCGGTGAGGTAACCGTCGTCATTGATGGCATCGATGATGGCGTTGCCGATGGCCTTCTGGCGCGGATCCAGGCGCGCCATCTCCAGTTGCCAGAGCAGGTGCTCGCGCAGCGATTCGCCGCGGTTGTCGCCGTATTCCTGCTGGCGTTCGTCGTCATCGCCCTGCCAGGGCGCTTCGCCCGGCGCGGCCGAAGTTTCCTGCCAGGTGTCTTCGAGGATCTCGACCGAGGGCTCGGACTCTTCGGCGCGGGGATCGACCGGACCTTCGGAATCTTCTGACTGCGGGGCCTCGCGCTCGTTCGGAGCGGCCCCCAGCGCCTCGAAGGTGGCGGTGGATTCGGTGTCCTCCTCGGCCTCCAGCATCACGTTGGATTCGAGGACTTCGCGGATATGTGCCTGCAGTTCGAGCGCGGGCAGCTGCAGCAGCCTGATCGCCTGCTGCAGCTGCGGCGTCATCGTCAGCTGCTGTCCGAGGCGGAGCTGCAGGGAGGCTTTGAGCATGGCGCTAGAAGCGGCGGCGGGAGCGGGCCGGCTGCGGCCGGGCTACCGTGGGAATGCAGGGAATTCCCATGGATATCAGGATCTTGGCAACACCCACGGAAACCATGCCGACCAAAAAAACTCCCGCTGTTCCTGTGTTTTTCCCAGTCTATCCAGACTCTATCAGCGCCCCATGCAAAAGATAGTCCATGTGCAGCACGGGGGCCGGACCGGGGTCGCGGAATCGGCGCCGGATCGGCGCCGGATGCGGGCTACATGCGGAAGTTGTGCCCCAGATACACCTCGCGGACGCTTTCGTTGGCGAGGATCTCGTCGGAGGTGCCCGCGGCGATCACGGTGCCGCGGCTGACGATGCAGGCGCGGTTGCAGACACCCAGCGTCTCGCGGACGTTGTGGTCGGTGATGAGCACGCCGATGCCGCGGGCGGCGAGGTCGGTGACGATTTTCTGGATGTCCATTACCGAAATGGGATCGACACCGGCGAAGGGCTCATCGAGCAGCACGAAGCGCGGATTGGCCGCCAGGGCGCGCGCGATTTCCACGCGGCGCCGCTCGCCACCCGACAGGGCAATGCCCAGGCTCTTGCGCACATGGCCGATGTGCAGCTCGCCGAGGATGCGTTCCAGTTCGGCCTCGCGGCCGGCCTTGTCGAGGTCGCTGCGCGTTTCGAGAATGGCCAGCACATTGTGCTCCACCGACAGGCGGCGGAAAACCGAGGCCTCCTGCGGCAGGTAGCCCAGGCCCAGGCGCGCGCGCTTGTGCATGGGCAGGTGCGTGAGCACGGTGCCATCAAGGCTGATCTCGCCCGCGTCGGCGCTGACCAGGCCCACAATCATGTAGAAGGAAGTGGTCTTGCCGGCGCCGTTGGGGCCGAGCAGGCCGACGATCTCGCCGGATTCCACGTGCAGGGAAAGATCCTCGACAACCACGCGGCCGCGGTAGGCCTTGCGCAGGTGGCTGGCGCGCAGCACCGAGCGGGGGGCAGGGGCGTCGGGCGTGCTGGATGAGTCCTGGACCGCGGCGTTCATTGGGCGGTGCTCCGGTCGGGGGTGCGGGGTGTGGGCACGCGCGCGCCAGCATCCAGGTCTACGGTGCAGCGGTCATTTCCACCCTGGGGGGGGGTGATGAGCGAGCCGTCGGCAAGACTGTAGTTCAGCTCCTCGAGATTGCACTCGGTGCGACCATCCGTGTAGGAGGTCTTGCCGGAGAAGCGCACCCGGTTGCTGGTGCCGTCGAACTCGATGGCATTGGCCTGGCCCCGCACGCGGCGCGGGGAACTGGCGGGCTGGTGCGAAAATGTGGCCTGCGACCCCTGCACCCTGGCTGACTGCAGCTGCTGGCCGCGAAAGACGACCAGTGCAGTCTCGGCGTCGAGCACGGCACCGCGGTAGTCGATGTGCACTCCACCTGACAGCGTGAGCTGATTGACGTTGCCGGGAAGCAGGGCGCGCACGGCGCGGCCGGCCTTGATGGACATGTCGCTGCCGTGGCTGATCTCGGCGTTGTCGATGATGGTGCTGTCATCCTGGACGTTGTGCTCCAGGCGCGACCAGTTGTCGATGGTGAGGGCGCCGCTGAGCTCGGCGGGCACCGCAGGATTCATGGCCGCCAGCGCCAGGAGCAACGCCGTGCCTGCTGTGCGCCGATCAGAGCGAAATCTTGCCATGCCCTGATTCTACCGTGACGATCCCAGTGGCGATATTCACGCGCGCGCCGCGACCCTTGAAATTGTTGCCACCATCGGTGATGTCCACCTCTGCCGTGACGGTGACGACTTCCCCGTTGATGTCGTACTGGAGCGCCTCGGTGGTGATGACCAGCGGCGTGCGGTCACCGTCCTCCCTGCCTTCGGCGCGCACGTTTCCGGAAAGTTGCACGATGCCGCCCTCTGCCGGGAAATCACCATTCTCGGCCGTCAGGTTCCAGCGCTGCGGCTTGCGCCGCGACCCGGGCGGGGGTTGGTGGTGGAACGACAGCCTGGACGCCTGCACGTCGCCGTTGGCCAGCTGGACGACGCGCTCGGCCTCGATCTCGTACTGAAGCTTGCCCTGCGCATCCAGCTGCCGGAGCAGAACGCCCTGCGCCTCGAAGTCGGGGCGGTCCTCCTGCACTGTTTGCGCGACCCTGGTCTCTTCCGGTTTGCGCACCACACCAAACCAGGCGGCGGCGGCTACCGCGGCAAGCAGCAGGACGGCGATGAGGATCTTCTTCATGGGAACCCCTCCTTACACCGCACCCGCACGCAGCAGGTCGTGGATGTTCAGCGCGCCGACCAGCCTGTCGTCCGCGTCGACCACCAGCAGCGCCGTGACGGCATGCACCTGCATGTCGTTCACGGCTTCAGCCGCCAGCTGTTCCTGGCGCAGGGTGCGCGGGGCGCGCGTCATCGCCGCATCGATGCGCGTGGCGGCCGGGTCGAGGCCGCGGTTCAGCACACGGCGCAGGTCGCCGTCGGTGAACACGCCGAGCAGTTGTTGCCCCGCGCCTGTCACGGCCGTCAGTCCCAGGCCTCCCCGGGTCATCTCTGCCAGCCCTTCGGCCAGCGTCACATCCGCCGCCACGCGGGGCAGGGCATCGCCACTGCGCATCACGTCGGCCACGCGCAGCAGCTTGCGGCCCAGGGCGCCGGCAGGATGCGAACGCGCGAAGTCCTCGCTGGTGAAGCCGCGTGCCTCCAGCAGTGCAGTGGCCAGCGCATCGCCCATGGCCAGCGCCGCGGTGGTGCTGGCGGTGGGCGCAAGGTTCAGCGGACAGGCTTCCTCCGCGACACTCACGTCCAGGTGCACGGCGGCCTCGCGCGCCAGCGTGGAGGAAGGATTGCCGGTGAGGGCGATCACCGGCACGGACAGCCGTGCCATGTAGGGCAGCAGTGCCAGCAGTTCGGCGCTCTCGCCCGAATGCGACAGCGCCACCAGCACATCACCGCGCACCACCATGCCGAGGTCGCCATGGCAGGCCTCGGCGGCATGCAGGAAGAAGGCGCTGGTGCCGGTGCTGGCCAGCGTGGCGGCGATCTTGTGTGCGACATGACCACTCTTGCCCAGCCCGCTCACCACCACGCGGCCGGCCGCCGGTGATGTGGTGGCATCGAGGCAGAGCAGGCAGGCGCGTGCAAAGGCCGCACCCAGCCGCGCCGGCAGTGCAGCCAGGGCACGCGTCTCCACCTCCAGCGCGCGCCGGCCGGCGTCGATCAGCGCGCGTTCCGCACGCAGGTCGGGGACGGGTCGGGATAGGTCCGGCATGGGCGATAGCTTACACTTGCCGCTCTTCACGCCAGGTTTTCCCATGACGCCCAGCCAGATAGAAGAGCTGATCCGCGCCGGCCTCCCGGATGCCGCGATCCAGGTCCGCTCCGGAGACAATGTGCATTTCGAGGCCACCGTGGTCAGCGCCGCCTTCGAGGGCAAGCGCCAGCTGCAGCGCCACCAGATGGTGTACCGCAGCCTGGGCGAGCGCATGGGCGGGGAGATCCACGCCCTGCAGCTGGCCACGCTGACCCCGACCGAAGCCGGCTCCGGGGGCTGAGGCGCATGGACAAGCTGCAGATCGTCGGTGGCCACCGGCTCGACGGCGAGGTGCGCATCTCCGGCGCCAAGAATGCGGCGCTGCCCATCATTGCCGCGACGCTGCTGGCCGAAGAGCCGGTGTCGGTGGGCAATGTGCCACACCTGCACGATGTGACCACGATGATCCAGCTGCTCGGCCGCATGGGCGTGCAGGTCACCGTGGGCGAGCGGCAGCGGGTCGAGGTGGATCCGCGGGCCATCCGCGAATTCGTCGCGCCCTATGAACTGGTAAAGACCATGCGCGCCTCCATCCTGGTGCTGGGGCCGCTGCTGGCGCGCTTCGGCCAGGCGGATGTGTCGCTGCCGGGCGGCTGCGCCATTGGCGCGCGGCCGGTGAACATCCATGTGGCTGGCCTCACGGCCATGGGCGCCGAGATCCACATCGAGAACGGCTACATCCGCGCGCGTGCCAGCCGGCTGAAGGGCGCGCGGCTGGTGCTCGACACGGTCACCGTGACCGGCACCGAGAACCTGATGATGGCGGCGACGCTTGCCGACGGCCAGACCGTGATCGAGAACGCCGCGCGCGAGCCGGAAGTGGTGGACCTGGCGAAGTTCCTCATCGCCATGGGTGCCAGGATCCAGGGCGCGGGCACCGACCGCATCGTGGTCGAGGGTGTCGAGCGCCTGCATGGCGCCGAATATGAAGTGCAGCCCGATCGCATCGAGACCGGCACCTTCCTGGTGGCCGGTGCCATCACCGGCGGGCGCGTGCTGGCGCGGCATACCGTGCCGGCGCACCTGGATGCGGTGCTGCTGAAGCTGCAGGAAGCCGGTGCCGAAGTGAAGACCGGTGCCGACTGGATCGAGCTGAACATGCATGGCCGGCGACCCAGATCCGTGGACGTGCGCACTGCGCCGTACCCGGCTTTCCCCACCGACATGCAGGCCCAGTTTGCCGCGCTCGACTGCGTTGCCGACGGCGTCGGCACCATCATCGAGACCATCTTCGAGAACCGTTTCATGCACATGCTCGAGATGCGCCGGCTCGGGGCGGAGATCCGCCTGGAAGGCAACACCGCCATCATCAAGGGCGTGCCCAAGCTCACGGCCGCACCGGTGATGGCCACCGACCTGCGCGCCTCCGCCAGCCTGGTGATTGCCGGCCTGGTGGCCGAAGGCCGCACCGAGATCGACCGCATCTACCACATCGATCGTGGCTACGAGTCGATCGAGGAGAAGTTCGCGCAGCTGGGGGCGGAAATCCGCCGCGTGCCGAGGTAGCCCGCAGAAAGGCTGCTGACCTGTGCCGCGCTCAGCGCGGCGGCGACTCCGCCACTTCCAGGTCCACCGTGAAACGCTGCTGGCCACGCATGAAGGTCAGCTGCAGCGAACTGCCGGGCTTGCGGCGCGCAATGCGGGCCAGCGCATCGCGCGCGCTGCGCAGGGCCGTGCCGTCGATGGCCTCGAGCACATCGCCGCGCGCCATGCCCGCCGCCCGCGCCGGCGAGCCGCGGTAAAAATTGCTGACCACCACGCCGCCATGGGCCAGCCCCACGTGGCGGGCAACATCCTCATGCACGTCATCGAGCACCATTCCCAGCCAGCCGCGGATCACCCGCCCGTTGGCCACGATCTCGCTGATCACCCCGCGCACCATGTCCACCGGAATGGATACGCCGATGCCTTCGGCATCCAGGTTGCGTCCCAGCACCGCGGTGTTGATGCCGATCAGCTCGCCGCGTGTGTTCACCAGCGCGCCGCCGGAATTGCCATCGTTGATCGCGGCATCCGTCTGGATGAAATCCTCGAACATGGCCACGCCCAGCTCCGCGCGCCCCGTGGCGCTGACGATGCCGGCGGTCACGGTCTGCGACAGTCCGAAGGGATTGCCGATGGCCAGCACCACATCGCCCACCGCGACGCGGTCGGAACGGCCCAGCTGCATCACGGGCAGGTCTTTCAGGTCGATCTTCAGCAGCGCCAGGTCGGTGTCCTGGTCCACGCCCACAACCCTGGCGGCGGCCTCGCGTCCATCGGCCAGCAGCACGCGGATCTGCTCGGAGCCCTCGATCACGTGCTGGTTGGTGATGATGTGTCCCTGGGCGTCGACGATGACGCCGGAGCCCAGCCCGTCCGGCAGCTGGGAATTGTCCAGCAGCTCATCGATGCCGGCGGGCCGATCGATCCGCCGCGTGAAAATACTGACGACAGCAGGGGCACTGCGGCGCACGGCGGGTGCAAAGCTGCCCGCTTCCAGCGGGTTGGCGCCTTCGGAGCCCCCGTCTTTCCCGGCCGGCAAACCGACCAGCCCCGGCCACAGGCGCATCAGCAGCACCGCCAGCACCAGCCCGCAGACAACCGAGCCCGCGATGAACAGCGCGGATTGGCGCCGGCGGTAACTAGTCATGCCTGGGGTGCGCCATGGGCGGCATATATCGGTAGTGTATAATGCGGGGCTGTCCGGATCGCAGTGGTCACCCCAGGGCGGGACGCCGGACAGCAAGAACTAGTCAAGCCTTCGGAAAATCTCTTGATGGACAAGCCCATTGTTCCCGCGCCGGAAATCGACCAGGACCGGCGGAACTTCCTTACTTTTGCCACCGCCGCCACCGGCGCGGTGGGCGTCGCCTTCGCCGCGGTGCCATTCATTGCTTCCTGGGCGCCGTCGGAGCGCGCCCGGGCGGCTGGCGCCCCGGTCGAGGTCGACCTCACCAAGCTCGAGCCCGGCCAGATGGTCACCTATGTATACCGCAAGAAGCCGGTGTACATCGTGCGCCGCACGCCGGAGATGCTGGCGAAGCTCGCCGGCCACGAATCCGAGCTGAAGGATGCGGAGTCGAAGTCTTCGGTGCAGCCTGACTACGCGAAGAACGAGGCGCGCGCCGCGCGGCCCGAATTCCTCGTGGTGGAGGGCACCTGCACGCACCTGGGCTGCCTGCCGAAGGCACGCTTCGACGCCGGGGCCTCCCCTGAACTGGGCAACGACTGGCCGGGCGGATTCTTCTGCCCCTGCCATGGATCAAAGTTCGACCTGTCCGGGCGCGTTTTCAGCGGCTCGCCGGCTTCATCCAACCTCCGGGTGCCAGCCTATTCCTTCCGCGACGACAGCACGCTGGTGATCGGCGTCGACGCCTCCACGGAGACCGCCTGATGGCCGCCGCTGACGACACGCTGCCCCAGCGCAAGGGTTTCATGCTCTGGCTGAACAAGCGCATGCCGGTCGACGCCTTCGTGCGCGACCAGCTGACTGGCTACTACGCGCCGAAGAACTTCAATTTCTGGTACTACTTCGGCGTGCTGTCGCTGGTGGCGCTGGTGATCCAGTTCGTCTCCGGCATCTTCATCGCCATGCACTACAAGGTGGGTGAAGCCACCGCGTTCGACTCGGTCGAATACCTGATGCGCGAGGTGCCCTTCGGCGACCTGCTGCGCTACATGCATTCCACCGGCGCCTCGGCGTTCTTCATCGTGGTGTACCTGCACATGTTCCGCGCGCTGCTCTACGGGTCGTACAAGGCGCCGCGCGAGCTGCTGTGGCTGTTCGGCATGGCGGTGTACCTGGCGCTGATGGCCGAGGCCTTCATGGGCTACGTGCTGCCCTGGGGCAACATGTCGTTCTGGGGCGCGCAGGTGATCGTGAACCTGTTCGGCACCATTCCGGTGATCGGGCCGGGCCTGGTGGAGTGGATCCGCGGCGACTACGGCATTGCCGACGCCACGCTGAACCGCTTCTTCTCGCTGCACGTGGTGGCGGTGCCGCTGGTGCTGCTGCTTTTGGTCACCCTGCACCTGGTGGCGCTGCGCCACAATGGGTCGAACAACCCGGACGGCATCGAGATCAAGGAAAAGAAGGACGCCAACGGCAAGCCGCTGGACGGCATTCCCTTCCATCCCTACTACACGGTGAAAGACCTGGTTGGCGTGGGTGTGTTCCTCACGCTGTTCGCGGTGGTGATGTTCTTCGTGCCCACCTTCGGCGGCCTGTTCCTCGAGGGGCCGAACTTCGAGATGGCCAATGCGCTGTCCACCCCGGAGCACATTGCGCCGGTGTGGTACTTCACGCCCTTCTACGCCATCCTTCGCGCCGTGCCCGGCGAGCAGTGGGGCGCGCTGGCGATGGCGCTGTCCATCGTCTGCCTGGTGGTGTTGCCGTGGCTTGACCGCTCGCCGGTGAAGTCCACGCGCTATCGCCCGCTCACCTGGAAGATCGCGCTCACGGTGTTCGCCGTGTCATTCGTGGTGCTGGGCTACCTGGGCCTGAAGCCGGCCGAGGGCGTCTACGTGCTGCTGGCGCGCATCTTCACCGCGCTCTATTTCGCTTTCTTCGTGCTGATGCCTTTCTACACGCGGGGTGAGTCCACCGCACGCGTGCCCGAGCGCATCACCACTTCCTCGCACTGAAGGCCTCAAGATGCAGATCGGATTCTGGCGTAAAGGGTTGGTGCTGGCGGGCCTTGCGTTTGCCGGTGCGGTTGGGGCCTCAGAGAGCGGCGAGGGCCACGCCGAGGGCGTGAACTGGCAGGACTGGCGGGCCGGCAACGAGGTGGAGAACACCGCATCGCTGCAGCGTGGCGCCTCGAACTTCGTGAACTACTGCCTCGGATGCCATTCGCTGAAGTACGTGCGCTGGTCGCGGCTGGGCAACGACCTGAACATCCCGCAGGCGCTGCTTGAGGAATCGCTGCTGCCGGCTGGTGCAAAGACCACCGACTACATCCGTTCCAGCTTCCCGGCGACCGATGCGGAGGCCTGGTTCGGCAAGGTGCCGCCCGACCTGTCGCTGGTGGCGCGCTCGCGCGGCACCGACTGGGTGTACAAGTTCCTCAAGGGTTTCATTGCCGATCCGTCCAAGGTCAGCGGCAGCAACAACCTGGTGCTCGATGGCGCCTCGATGCCGGCCGTGCTCTCCAGCCTCGAGGGCGTGAAGCAGGCCGTGTTCGCCGAACATGCCGAGGCCGGTGGCGGCCATGCAGGCGGTCCGGCGGTGGAGCGTTTCGAGTACCTTTCCCAGGGCAGCCTCACGCCCGAGCAGTTCGACGGTTTCGTGCGCGACACCGTGAACTTCCTCGACTACGCGGGTGATCCCGGGCAGGTCAGGCGACGCAACATCGGCTTGTGGGTAGTGCTGTTCCTGCTCACCTTCACCGTTCTGGCGCTCTGGCTGAAGAACGAATACTGGAAAGACGTCCACTGACGAGGCCCTCCGCCGTGATGACCCTCTTTTCATCCCCGGATGAGGCTGCAAGCCACCGGACCCGCATCGTCCTTGCAGAAAAGGACGTCGAGATCGAGATCGTCAATGTCACGCCGGGGCGTTTCCCGGAAGACCTGCTCGACCTCAATCCCGACCACACGCTGCCCACGCTGGTGGACCGCGACCTGGTGCTGTACGACTCGCGCATCATCATCGAGTACCTCGATGAGCGTTTCCCGCACCCGCCGCTGATGCCGGTGGATCCGGTGTCGCGCGCGCAGTTCCGCCTCGCCCTGCATCGCATCGAACGCGACTGGTACACGCTGGCCACGAAGCTCGACAAGAATCCGCCCGCCAGCCCCGAGGCCGAGAAAGCCCGCAGCGAGCTGCGCGACCTGGTGGTGCAGTTCGCCGATTTCGTGCGCAACAAGCCCTATTTCATGAGCGATGAGATCTCCCTGGTCGACGTGACCGTGGCCCCGGTGCTGTGGCGCCTGCCGCGCTATCGCATCGACGTGCCCAAGGACCTCACGCCGCTGCTCAAGTACGCCAACCTGCTGTTCCAGCGCCCGGCTTTCCGCATGAGCCTGTCGCCGCAGGAGCGGGAGATGCGCATTGCCTGAACTCTCGCGGCGCCCGTACCTGCTGCGAGCCATGCTGGACTGGATCGTCGACTGCGGCTGGACGCCGCACCTGATCGTCGACGCCACTTCCGACGCCGTGCAGGTGCCGCGGCAGTTCGTGAAGGAAGGACGCATCGTGCTGAACATCTCGGCGTCGGCGACGCAGAATTTCTCCATTGGCAGCGACACGGTGGAGTTCAACGCGCGCTTCTCCGGCGTGAGCCATCGCATCCGCGTGCCCTGCGATGCGGTGCTGGGAATCTACGCGCGTGAGACCGGTCAGGGCATGGTGTTCACCGACGAGCCGCAGGCGCCGCCACCGGAAGACACGGCGGTGCCGCAGGTCACCGACACGCTGCCGGATCCGCCACCGCCCGCAGGTCCTGCAGGCGGCGCCAAGAAGCGGCCCAGCCTGAAGATCGTCAAGTAGGGTTCAGCGCGCCCTGGCCTCGAAGGCCTGCCTGATCCACTCGATGCGGTAACCGCTGGCGCCGTCCGGCGCCAGGTCGAGCACGTCGAAGCGCAGGGCCCGCCGGGCCAGGGCGGGTTCACGCGCCAGCAAGTGGCAGGTCGCGCGCTGGATGCGTCGCTGCTTGCGCCAGTCGACGCTGGCCGCGCCGCCGCCGTAGCGTGTGTCGGCGCGCAGCCGCACCTCCGCGATCACCACTACACCCTCGGGTGTTTCCGCGATGATGTCCAGCTCGCCGGTGCGGCAGCGGTAGTTGCGCGCGAGGATGGTGAGCTGCTGCCCTTCGAGGAACCGGGCCGCCGCGTCTTCCGCGTCACGGCCCAGCTGCTGGCGATCGGCAGGTGGCGGCATTGCCGCCCTCAGGGCGCGGCAGGATCGGCGGGCACCACCGTGCCATCGCGCATGCGCGCCCAGTTGAGCTGGCGCTCGATGCGGCCTTCGGGCGTGAGGCTCAGGCGGCCGGTGACGCCCTCGATCGGCCACGCTGACTGGCCGCGCCGCAGTGCCGACGTGATGCGGGCCGCGTCGTAGCCAAAGGCGAAATAGCGCGAATCGCGTCCGCTGCCACGGCCACGCCACAGGCCTTCCGTGGCGAGCCGCGCGTCATAGCCGATGCCCACGGTGTCGAGCAGCCAGGGCATCTCGAGCAGCCGCATGCCTTCGAGGTCGCGGTTGGCACTGCGCTCGTCAGTCACGCCATCGCTGGTGATGTAGGTGGGAATCTCGCCGGCGTTGTAGTGGTGCAGGAAGGGGCGGAACTGGCGCACCGCCAGTGGCTGGTAGCCGGCCACGAACACTGCATCCACATCGGGAGAAGGCCGCGGGAGGTAGTTCAGGCGCGCCCCGGTGGCCTCCTGCACGCGCCGGTAGCGCTGGCGCCCGGCATCGATGCCCAGCGCCGCGGTGATTGTGGATTCGATGTTGTTGCGGGCGAGGTCGTAGGTGCCTTCGGCGACCACGCGGCCGCCAGCCGCGCGCAGTTCGGCCGCAAATGCTGCCGCCACGCGCTGGCCCCAGGCATCAGCCGGCGTCAGCACCACGGCATTGCGGCCACCGGAGCCGGCGATCTGCCGCGCAATCTGCCGGGCCTCGTCTTCGGGCGCGAGCGCGAACTGCCAGGTGCCCGCACTGCCTCCGTCGGGCAGCGTGTTCAGCAGCAGCATCGGCACATGCGACGGCCGCTGCTCGGCCGCCACCTGCACCTCTTCGCGCGTGAGGGGCCCTACGATGAAGGCTGCGCCCTCGGACACGGCACGCTGCATGGCGGTGGCCACCGGCATCGCTGCCGTATCGTAGATGCGCACTTCGGCCAGGCCTGGATCAGACAGACGGGCCACCTGTGCCTGGAAGCCGTCGCGGATCAGCGCGACCAGACTCGCGCGAGCCGGATCGGAATCGGAAAGCGGCAGCAGCAGGGCAACGGGACCTGCAACCTGCGCGAGGCCACGCGCGCCCTCGGGCCTCGCGGCCGGATCCAGGATCTCGCTGTCGACGATGGTGGCAGCCGGATGTCCCGGAAAGCGCCGGCGCCAGCTGTCGATCATGGTGGAGGCACTGAGCGGACTGCGACCTGCGGAAGCAGCGATCTGCCCGATCTCCAGCCAGCCGCGTTCAAGCGCATCGCGGCTGGCGGCCGGATCGATCCGCAGGCCCCGGTCGATGGCGCCACGCAGGTCGGTGAGCAGGTCGCGGCGTGCACGCGTGCGCGTGGCCTCGTCAGCCGCGATGCGATCACGGGCCATGCCGGCCTGCACCGCCGCGGCGGCCTGCCCCGCGCGCAATGCCACCTGCTGGCGCAGGTAGAAGAGGCGCGCCGCATCCTGCGGACTGGCCGGCTCCGGCAGTTGCGACACCTGCTGCCACGCGGCCTGGTATTGCCCGCGTGCTGCGCCCACCTCCACCTGCAGCAATGCCTTTTCGAACTGCTGCGGGTCGGGAAGCTGGGCACTGGCCAGCTGCAGCGCGCGCTGCGCATCGTCGGCGCGATTGGCGTCGAGCCAGGCACGGGTTGCCGCAAGCGCGAACTCATCGCGCGCCGGCGGGGCATTGCGCTCGGCCAGCTCCTCATACATGCGCGCCGCCTCGGCATGGCTGCCCTGGCGCTGCAGCCGCTCGGCACGGGCGGCGGAGGCGGGGCCGGGGCCCTGCGGCGTGGTCTGGCAGGACGCCAGCAGCACGAGCATCGCCGCTGCGGCCAGCGACCTGAAAATGTGATGGCGGGTGAGCAGCATGCTTAAGATTATAGGATGGCCGCCGGACGAATCGAGCTGATCGCGACCCCCATAGGCAATCTGGCGGATCTCTCGCCACGCGCGCGCGATTTGCTGGCTGCTGCCGACATAATCGCCGCCGAGGACACACGCCACACTGCGGGCCTGCTGCGACAGCTGGGTATCGAGCGACCGTTGTTGTCGCTGCATGAACACAACGAGGCGGAGCGGGGCGCCGAGCTGGTGCGGCGCGCGCAGGAGGGGGCACTGGTGGCGCTGGTGAGCGACGCGGGCATGCCGCTGGTGTCGGATCCCGGATATCTCACCGTGCGGGCCGCGCTGGAAGCGGGCGTGGCCGTGGGCGCGGTGCCGGGCCCGTCGGCGGTGCTGCTGGCGCTGGCGCTCAGCGGACTGCCCGCGGACCGCTTCTGCTTCGAGGGATTTCTCCCTGCGCGCACCGGCGCGCGCCGTGCGGCACTGCGCGAGCTGGCCGGCGAGACGCGCACCATGGTGTTCTTCGAGGCACCGCACCGCATCAGCGAGACCCTCAATGACGTGCAGGAAATCTTCGGGCCGGCGCGCGAGGCCGCGGTGGCCCGCGAGCTGACCAAGCTGCATGAAAGCGTATACCGCGGCAGCATCGAGGCACTGCTGCAAATCGCGGCGAACGATGCCAATTTCGCGCGCGGCGAGATCACGCTGGTGGTGGCCGGCGCCGCCGCGCCAGCGGCACCGGATGATGCCTTCGTGCGCCGCGCGCTGGATGCGCTGTCCACCGAGCTTGCGCCCTCGCGCGCCGCGGCGGTGGTGGCGCAGCTCACAGGGCGCCGCAAGTCCGAGGTCTATGCGATGTTGAACAAGGAAGGGAGTGATTCGTGACAGGTCCCCTGAAGATGGTTTCCTCGATGGCCACACGCGAGCTGCTCGCGACGCTGGCAGCGCAATACCAGCGCGAGTCCGGCATCGTCGTGCAGGCGGAGGCCGCAGGCGGCGTGGAGGTGGCCAGGCGCATCAGCGAGGGCGAGGCTGCCGACGTGGTGGTGCTGGCCTCCAATGCAATCGACAAGCTCATCGCCGGGGACCGCATCATCGGCTCACGCGTCGACCTGGTGCGCTCCGGCATCGCGCTGGCGGTGCAGGCCGGCGCCGCCCGCCCACCAGTAGCAACCGAGCAGGACGTGAAGGCCGCGGTGCAGGCGGCCCCTTCGCTGAGCTACTCCACCGGACCCAGCGGCGTATACCTTGAAAACCTGTTCGCGCGCTGGGGCATCCTCGATGAGGTGCGGCCCCGCATCGTCGTGCCACCGCCCGGCGTGCCGGTGGGCAGCCTGGTGGCTGATGGACGCGCGGCACTGGGATTCCAGCAGCATGCGGAGCTGATGAACCTGGCGGGCATCATCGTGCTCGGGCCACTGCCGGATTCCATCCAGTCGATGACGACGTTCTCGGGCGCGGTATGCGCGGCCAGCGCACAGCGGGCGGCGGCGGCTGCATTGCTCGATTTCCTCGCCGCGCCCTGCGTCGCCGCCACCAAACACCAGTTCGGGATGGAAGCGGCCTGAGCCTCAGTTTGCTGGGGCGCCTTCGCAGCTGGCCTGCAGCCAGCGCGCATCGACCTTCACATCCATGGTGGCTTCCGGCGAGCGCATCTCCATGGTGGCGCGCACCTGCTGTTCGCTCACCACGTCGACCAGCATGCGTCCCGTGACCGTGCCGCCCTGCGCCTTGCACTGGAAGGTCCATTCCTGGCGCTTCGCCGTGTCGGTGATGTGCTTGTAGTCGCAGTCTTCCAGTGAATCCTGCATGGAGTCGCGGAATGTGTCGGCGTCGAGGTCCTTCTCCGTCATGCAGGATCTTTCGGTGATCACGCGTGGGGTGCCGATGCCCATCTGGCTGCGCACCTCGGCCGGCAACTGGTCCAGCTGCTCCTGCGGCATGTTGAGGCCGATAGACATCGTCATGGTGTTCTCCCACAGCCCGGTCCTTGCGGCCAGTCGCTGGGCGGCCAGCAGCGGCAGCGCGATGGCGAGGCCCGTGGCAGCGGTGAGGCCAATGATGGTGCGGGTTTTCATGGACCTGGCCTCGCAGGAAGCTTGGCGCGAGAACAGCGCCTCCCGATTCTCGGTCGCGGCCGAACCGAAGGGCAAGCGCCCGATGGGCATGGCTGCTAAGGTGCGCGCGGGGGAGCTGGCCAGGCAATCGCCGCGCATCGCAAGGTGCGGGGAGGAAAGTCCGGGCTCCAGTGGACAAGGTGCCAGGTAACGCCTGGGGGGCGCGAGCC
>JALYWF010000137.1 GCA_030852845.1 Pseudomonadota bacterium | reverse complement strand
GGCAGGGCAGCCAGCATGCCGGCGAGCAGGGTGCGCGCCAGGCGAAGGGCGGTGCGCTTGCCGGGAACCGGGCGGATGGGAGCGGCAGGGGGCGTTGGCTGGGTCATGCCGGAGGAATCCTAGCGGGTCGTCCTGCCTTGCGCTTGCCTGCGCGATGCCTGCGCTGTCTCCAGGCGCTGCATCAGCTTCGAGTTGCGGTCATAAACGGAAAGTGCATCCACTGCGAATGCCGCCTCGGCGTTGCGGCCCTTCTCGACGATGCCGAGCAGCCAATCGAAGGCGGCCTCCGAGCGATGCAACGCTGCCGCCCGGACCAGCACGCCGCGCAGGTCGTGCGAGAGCAGCGGATCATCCCAGGCGGTGCGCAACAGATCCAGTGCCAGCGGATGGCGGGATTCACCCAGAGCGAGTGCGGCGTAGTCGCGCACCGCCTCGTCTGCATCGCGTAGGCGTGAACCAACCAGCGCCATTGAGTCTTCGGGTGCAACGGACAGCAGCGCAGTGAAACATTCTCCGAGTACTTCGGCCTCGGGATCGCCAATGTGGATCTTGAGCCGTAGCACAGGCTCGGCCTGTTGCGGATCGCCACAGGCGATCGCCCGTGCCGCTCCGCTGCGCACGCGGTATTCGGGATCATTGAGCAGCGAGACTAGTTCGATGATGGCGCGGCGGTAACGGCTGTTGACCAGGCCCATGGCGCAGATGCAGCGCACATCTGCTGCTGTATCGGCCGGACGTTCCCACGCCGGCTCGAGTTGCACATAGCGGATGCCGCCGAGCCAGAAGGCGGTGTTGTCGCATTCCAGTGCAAGCAGTGCCGCGCAGATGGCGGACTTGGCGATGCACTGCGGGTCGCGCTTCGCTGCGTCGTCGAGAAAATGCGGCCAGGCCGCGAGCAGATCGCTGCTCCTTTCGTGCAGCATGCGCTCGCCTGCCAGGGTGGCCGCTTTTGCGACCACGCGGAAAGAGGCGTTGGCTAGGGCCTCGGAGAGCGCCTGGTTCTGTGTGGCGCGATCGGTGTCTGGCTGCAGGTCGGCCAGTGCCTGCAGGGCAGACTCCGCGGGATCCGGGCGCTTGCGGTTGCGGTTGATCACCAGGCTTCCGCCGGCAGGCTGAGCCGGAAGACAGACCCCTGCGGCTGGTTGCCGGTGACGGCAATGCTGCCGCCATGCGCCTGGGCAATGCGCCGCGCCAGCGACAGGCCAATGCCCGAGCCGGCGGGCTTGGTGGTGAAGAACGGCACGAATATCTGTTCCAGTTGCGTCGCGGTGAGACCGGGACCGTTGTCGCTGATCTCGATCACCGTCTGCCCGTTTTCGCTGCGGCAGAGGAGACTGATGCGCGGCTGCGCAGACCCCGCAGACGCGTCGGCGGCATTTCGCAGCAGGTTGATCAGCGCCTGTTCCAGCAGGTCCGGATCCGCCTGGACAACGAGATGCGGTGGCGTGACCCGCCACTCCAGCAGGATATGCCGGTCTTCCAGCGACGGCTGGATCAGGCGGTCGATATCTTCCAGCAGCTGCTCCAGGACCAGTGCCTGCTTTTGCGGCTCGGGCAGGTGTGCGACCTGGCGGTAACGCTCCACGAAGCGCAGCAACCCCTGGCTGCGGCGAGTGATGGTTTCCAGCGCGGCCACCACTTCGCGGGTGCTGCTTCCGGTGCGCAGCAGGTCATTGAGGCTTTGCGACAGCGATGCGATGGGCGTCAGCGAATTCATCATCTCGTGGGCGAGCACCCGCGCCATGTCGTCCCATGCCGCCAGCTCCACCGCGTCCAGGTCGCCGGCCAGGCGTTGCAGCGAGATCAGCCGGCGCGGACTGTCGCCGGGGATGGTGAATTGTGTCGCCGAGGCCAGCAGCCGGCCGGCACCGGCTGTCTGCAGGATCCGGTGGGTTCCGGGCAGCAAGGCGTTCAGCTGCCTGGCAGCCGCGGGTCCGAGGGACGATAGCTCCGCGAGACTTGCCGCGGCTTCGCCGAGCAGGCGGTGCGCGGCGCGATTGAGTATTTCGACGCCGCCCCGTGTATCCAGGACCAGCAGGCCCGCAGGCACTGTGTCCAGCAAGGTCTGCAGGTATTCACGCTGCTGCTGCTGTTGCCGGCGATCCTCGCGCAGCCTTTCCAGCGTTCTGTCGTAGGCGATTCGCAGCGAGGCCGGAATGGCGCTGCGCTGGACGGGTGTTTCCAGGTCGCTGGCCGCAAGGGCATCGAGGAAACGCCCGGCGGCGCGACCCTGGCGTCTGGCGATCACGAACAGCTCGGCCACCAGCGCGGCACTGCAAAGGATGACCAGCAGGGCGGTGGCGTAATACTGCGTCCGCCCCAGCAGATAGACCAGTGCCGTCAGCAGCAGGGCTAGCAACAAGGCGCGCGACAGCACCGTGAACACGAAACTGTCGCGCTCAGAGGCCATGTTTGGACATGCGGCGGTAGAGGGCGGGCCGGCTCAGTCCCAGTGCGGTGGCAGCCAGGGAGACATTGCCTTCTGCCTTTGAGAGTGCGCGCTCGATGGCGCCCCGCTCCAGTTGCTCCAGGGTCTGTGCTTCGGCAATCCTGCGGGTGCGTGTGGTGTGGGCGGCGGCTTCGATCGTGGCCACCAGCTTCTCGTTGTGCCAGGGCTTGAGTACGAAGTCCGCGGCGCCCCGCTTCAGTGCCGACACGGCCAGTTGCACGCCGCCGTAGGCTGTCATCAGCACCACGGCGAGCGTGCTGTCGCAGGCGCGGATGCGGTCCAGCGCATCGAGGCCGGCGGCTCCGCTGCGCTCGCCGGTGACGAAGTTCATGTCCAGCAGCACCACGTCATACCCCGGATCGACCAGGCGGCCTTCCAGTCCGTCGGGCAGGGCCAATGCATCGATGCGGGCAAACTGGCCTGCCAGCGCAATGCGCGCCGCGCGCTGCACATCGAGGTCATCTTCAACGATCAGCAATGCGCCGTCGGTGTTCATTTCCGGACACCAAGGTCATGTACTGCAGGGGCATTTGTCATGCAAGTGCCTGTGGGGAAGGCGTTTTTTGCCATGTTTCGCGCGCCCTACACTAACCGATATGGACATGGCCGTTAAACCGGTGCTGCAGGAGCCGATGGACCGACCGCTCGCCCTGCGCTGGTGGCGGAGCCAGGGATGGCGGCAGCTGTTGCCTGCCGGCATGGCAGTTCTGGTGGCGATCGTGGCCGCCGTGGTGCTGCTCGGACCGGCGCAGCGCACCTTGCGTGTGACTCGGGTCAGTGTCGACATCGCAGCGGTGGAAGAGGGCATCTTCCAAGATTTCATTCCGCTTCGCGGCGAGGTAGTGCCCCGCGACACGGTCTATCTCGACGCCTTGGAGGGCGGTATCGTGACGCGCCTGCTGGCGCGTGACGGCGACCGGGTGAAGAAGGACCAGCCTCTGGTGCAGTTCGGGAATACGGCACTGGAACTTGAAGTGCTGCAGAGAGAGGGCGGACTCGTGGCGTCGATTACGGCGCTGCAGGAACTGGAGACCCGGCTGGAGCAGGACCGGGCGACCAACGAGCGCCTGCTGGCCGATGCGGAGTACGACGTGACCCGGCTGCAGCGTGCGCTGGAGCGGCGCGAGCAACTGGTGGCCAGGCAGCTGGTATCGCTGGAGGAGCGCGACCGGCTGCAGGATGAGCTGCAGAGTGCGCTGCGCAAGCGCGACCTGCAGCAGGACAGCAACGCGCGCCAGGAAGCGATGCGCGTGCAGCAGCAGCCACGGCGCCGCGAGCAGATGGAGAAACTGCAGGAAAGCCTGGCGATCACGCATGACAAGCTGCGCAATCTCACCGAGCGTGCTCCGGTGGACGGGCTGCTGACGGGCATGGACCTGAAGATTGGCGAGAATCGTAACCGGGGCACGCGCCTGGCGGAGATCACGCCCGACACCGGCTTCAACCTTCTGGCCACCATCGATGAATACTATCTGGGACGTGTGCGCGAGGGACAGTTCGCCCAGATCGAACATGACGGCAGGCCTTGGCCGGTGCGCGTGATTCGCGTGTATCCGCAGGTGAGGGAGGGTACCTTCAAGGTCGATCTTGCCTTTTCCGGCGATGCGCCCGTCGCGCTGCTGCGCGGGCAATCCTTGCAAGGGAGATTGTCGCTTGGCGAGGACCGGCAGGGGCTGATACTTCCCAGCGGCGCGTTCCTTGGGGCCAGCGGCGGGCAATGGGCTTTCGTCCTTGCCGCTGACGGCAGCAGCGCACAGCGCCGTGGTATCCGCACCGGCCGGCGCAATGTCGAGCAGATCGAGGTGCTGTCCGGCCTTGCGCCCGGCGAGCGCGTGATCGTCTCGGACTACACCGGCCTTGAACGCATCGATCGCATCGAATTCAGGCAGTAGGAACCCACATGCTGAAGCTCACAGACGTCCGCAAGATCTACCGTACTGACGAGGTGGAGACCCACGCGCTGGGTGGGGTGTCGCTGGAAGTGGAGGCAGGGGAGTTCCTGGCCATCATGGGGCCCTCCGGTTGCGGCAAGTCGACACTGCTGAACATCCTCGGGTTGCTCGACAGTCCCGACGAAGGCCACTACTGGTTCTTCGGAGAGGATGTAGCGCGTTACAGCGAAAAGCAGCTCACGCAGCTGCGGCGGGGCGGAGTGGGGTTCGTATTCCAGAGCTTCAACCTCATCGACGACCTGAATGTCCGGGAGAACGTGGAGGTCTCCCTGCTGTATCGGGGTATCGGCAGCGCCGAGAGGCGCAGGCGTGTGACGGTGGCGCTGGAGCGCGTCGGTCTCGCGCACCGCGCCAGGCATCTGCCCAGCCAGCTCTCAGGTGGCCAGCAACAGCGCGTGGCCATCGCCCGCGCGCTGGTAGGAGAACCCAGGCTGATCCTGGCGGATGAGCCCACCGGCAACCTCGACACCGCGAATGGTGCAGCCGTGATGGAAATGCTGCTGGAGATCAACCGTGCCGGCACGACGGTGATCATGGTGACCCATTCGCTGGTGCATGCCGCACAGGCGCGGCGGACGGTGAAGTTGCTGGATGGTCGGGTGGTGAGCGAAACCCTGCTGGCAGCCTGAGCGAGTCGTCATGTTCAAGAGTGCCCTGGCTGCCGCATTCCGCTGTTTCCTGCGCGGCAAGCTGTACGCGGCCATTGCCGTGATCGGCCTTGGCGTCGGTTTGTGCGTGGTGCTGCTGACGTTGCTGTACATCCGGAGCGACTACAGCAATGAACACTTCGTCGCGGGCTACGAGGACCTCTATCTGGCCACGACAATTACGTCCATTCCGGGCCAGGGGCGCCATTTCTCCCCTCAGACCCCGCAGGGGCTCGCTGCATTGATCCGGCTCCGATTTCCGCAGGTGGTATCGGCCTCCCGGATGAGCAGCGAAAGCGTGGTGCTTCGTGCGGGTGATCTGGAGCTGGGGGGTGTGGGGGGCGAGCGGCCTCTGGTTTCAGTTGATCCCGACTTCTTCGAGACAGTGCCCATGCCAGTGCTGGCTGGCGACCCGGCCTTGGCCCTTGCAAAGCCCGATACCATCGTGATGGCACAGGGTAGCGCGCAAAGGTTCTTCGGCGAGGACGCCCCGCTGGGGAGGACTCTGGAGGCGGAGTATCGCGGGCAGGTCGTGACGCTGACGGTTGGCGCGGTGCTCAAGGAAATCAGGGGCTCGAGGCTGTTTTCCAATCAGTCGATCTTTGTCTCGGGTGAGTCATCGAGGACTGCACTGGCCCAGTTTGCGCAGCTTCCGCCCGGCGCACCAGCGGCGGCCCTGCGCGGCTACGTGACGACGCTGGTGCGGCTGCAACCCGGGGCGGCACCCCAGCCTGTGCAAGACGCATTGTCAGAGCTGTCGTCGCAACTCCCCGACTGGTCTGCCACGGAGGCGCTGGACATGATCCGCGTCGATCGGCTGCGGACTGATCCCGATTACAACCCGGCGATCACGTACAGCAACGTGATGTTGACTGCCCAGATGATCCTGATCCTTTCCATCGCCGGCATGAACTTCGTGAATCTGCTCACCGCCCGCTCAGGCGAGCGTAGCCTGGAGATTGGGGTGCGCAAGCTCGCCGGAGCAAGCCGCGGGACGTTGGCAGTGCAGTTCATCGGCGAGACCTTCCTGCATGTGGTGGTGGCGGTATTGATCGCCGTGGCATTGGCTGAATTCCTGTTGCCGTATGCCAATGCACTGATGTTCAGCGACATGGAATTCACCTACTGGAAGGATCCGGTGCTGCTGGGGTCGGTGCTGTCCGGCGCGGTGCTCTTCGCAATGCTCGTCGGTCTCTGGCCGGCATTGGTGCTGTCGAAGCTCCCGCCGGGCGCGATGCACGGCACACGGCTGGCGCGGGGCGGTGGCGGGTTTCTCCGCAACCTGCTCGTGGCCTTGCAGTTCGCTGCGCTGACGCTGCTGATCCTCAGAGTCGAAACCTTGTACCTGGAGCGGCACTTTGCATCCCAGAGGGCGCAGCAGTTCAACGTGGACCAGGTGCTTGTCCTGGAAACCGGATGTTCCCCGGGACGAATGGAGGAATTGCGCCGGCTCGATGGGGTAGTTGACGCCGCCTGTTCCGGAAGCCAGTTGCTGGGTGGGGAGGGTACTTCCAATGGCATCCAGGCATGGTCACGTGATGGCCAGGAGATCCCCATGGCTGGCATCTGGATTGACGACCGGATGCTGGATCTCTACGGCATCAAGCCCCTTGCCGGCCGCGGACTGACTGCAGGCGATTTCGGGACGGGAGCCTCCGGTAGGCCTTCCACCCGCTTTCTCATCAATGAGTCGGCCATGCGGGCGCTGGGTTTTGCGTCGCCGGCGGATGCACTGGGACCCTACGCTCCCGCGCTGGATACGGGGCCAACTGGCGGAAACGGGCTCGACGAGATCATCGGCGTGCTGCCGGATTTTTCCATGGCGAAACTCCGTTTTCGCGTGGTGCCGACGGTGTTTTATGCGAATCCGATGCAATTCTCCACGATCAGCATCAGGCTGGAAGGCACGCGGGTTCCCGAGACGCTGCAGGCGATTGACCGGGTATGGAAGAGCACGCGGGGCAGGTTGGGGGAGGCCCCAATCGGCAGGCTGGATCGCAAGTTCTACGAAGAACGACTCGATTACATCTACCTGCCCATGATGGTGGAAGCCCGGGCAATCGCTTTCTTCTCCCTGGTAGGTTTATCGCTTGCCCTGTCCGGCCTGCTGGGCATCTCCGCCCTGGCTGCGGACAGGCGCAGCAGGGAAATCGGCATCCGCAAGGCGCAGGGTGCAGCCACCGGCGACGTGCTGAGGATGCTGTTGCTGCAATTCAGCAAGCCCGTGATCTGGGGAAGCCTGCTTGCCTGGGTGGTCGGCGGGTGGTGGATGAAGCGCTGGCTCAATGGCTTCGCATTCCACGTAGATCCGCCGCTCTGGTTGTTTCCGGTCACGACTCTGGCGATATTGCTGGTTGCGTCAGGCACCGTCGGTGCGCATGCGTTGCGGATTTCGCGGATCAGGCCCGTAGTGGCCCTGCGCCACGAATAGCGGAGTCAGCCCGTCATGCTGCGCAATTTACTCGCCGCTGCCCTGCGCCATCATGGCAGGACTCGCATGGATTCGGCAGTTGGCGTATTCGGACTGGCCGTGGGGCTGTGGGCCGCACTGACAACGGCGCTGGTGCTCAGGAACCAGCTGAGCTTTGACGATATCGTCGCCGGCCGCGAGCAGGTGTTCCTGGCCGCCTCCGCCTCCAGCGCGGCCGGCAGGCCAGTTGCCCTCGGCACGGAATCACACAGCCGTCTGGGCAAGCATCTGTTGGAGCAGTTCCCGGAGATCCGCAACCAGGCGCGCCTGCAGCGGCAGAATGTGAGGCTGGAACGACAGGGGCAGCAAACCCGTACGAGCCTTTACTGGGCGGATCCAGATACCTTCGTCGTGCTCCCCTTGCCTGTGCAAGCGGGTGATCCAGTGGCTGCGCTCCGGTTGCCGGATTCCCTGGTGATGACCCGCGCGCAGGTGCGGCGGCATTTCGGCAGTAACCAGTCGCTGGGACAAACCCTGCTGGTCAACGGCCATCCAATGGTGCTGCGCGCGGTGATCGCGGATCTGCCGTCGGAGCAGACCCAGTTCGACGCGGGCATCTATGCTTCGGCACTCGCTGCCTTCTCACCGCTGGCCCAGCAGGACGCAGACCCGAAAAACGCAATCGGATCAGATTTTGTCATGCATTCCGCGCGCACCTACCTGCGCGTCGCGCCCGGCACGGATGTCGAGGACCTGCAACAGCGCGTGGGCAACTACTGGAGCAGCCTCCAGACCGACGAGCGCTATCAATGGGTACTTGAACTGGTGCGCCTGGACCGAGTCCACACCGATCCGCGCCTCAATCCAGGCATCCGGGAAAAGCTGGTCATGGTGGTTGCGCTCGGTGCAGTGATCCTGCTCATCGCCATGATCAACTTCGCAAACCTGCTGGTGGCACGGTCCGCTCGCCGTGCCGTGGAGGTGGGCGTGCGGCGGGTGTCTGGCGCCACGCGCAGTGCCATCGCGCGCCAGTTTCTCATCGAGTCAGCAGGCTCGATCGCGATTGCCTTGTTGCTGGCCGTGGCGTTGCTGGAGTGGTCCCTGCCATACGTCAATGCCTTCCTGGACACCGGCGCAAGCCTCGACTACCGCAATGCGCCCGGGTTTCTCGCTTGCGCCCTATTGGCCGCGCTGGCCGCCGGAATGCTGGCGGCCCTGGGGCCGGTGCTGGTCATTGCAGCCTTCCCGCTGCTGGACGCATTGAGTGGCCGGGTCCGCCACTCCAGGGCAGGCACGCGGCTGCGCAACCTGCTGGTCACAGTACAGTTCGGGCTGCTGGTGGGACTTCTGGTCTGCACGGGAATCATCTACCTGCAGCGATCGTTTGCGACCAGCGAGGCGCTGCGCGTGGAGACGGACCAGATGATGGCCATCCTCACGCCTTGCCAGCCTGCTTTGACCGATGGCCTCCGCGCGCTGCCCGGGGTCAGGGGCGTCTCCTGTACGGGGCTGGAGTTCCTGGTCCGCATGTCCAGCGTCTACGGCGACTTCCGCGGCGCGGATGGCACGATGCATGACCTGAATGTCGTGCCGATGGATGGCGCGTCCCTGGCGCTCTACGGAATCCAGGTGCTGGCAGGTCACGGCGAATTCGGCACGGGCGATCCGGATGGCGGCATCCTGGTCAACGAGGCGGCGGTGCGCGAACTCGGATATGCCAGCCTCCAGGACGCGATCGGGCAACCCGGAGGTCCGACCATCGGTACGCGCGGCAAAAGTTATCCCACACGCGAGATCATCGGCGTCGTGCCCGACTTTTCGCTGGCGCCGGTCACCCGGCCCGTTCCGCGCACGGCGTACGTGCATGCGCCTGCCGAATATCACGCCGTGCACGTGAAGCTCTCTGGTCGCGATGTGCCCGGGACGCTGGCTGCGATCGATGGCGTGTGGCGCAACACAGGCGGCAGGGGGACTCCGGAGCGCTTCTTCATCGATGATGACGTCCAGCGTCGGTACCTCTCGATGATGCGCCAGGCACAGGCATTTGGCTTTTTCTCGCTGCTGGCCGCATCGCTGGGCTGCCTGGGCCTGCTCGCACTGGCTGCTTCGGTCATCGCGCGGCGCACCAGGGAGATCGGCATCCGCAAGGCGCTCGGGGCGCACACGCGCGATGTGCTGGGCCTGCTGCTGTGGCAGTTCAGCAAGCCGGTGGTCTGGGCTGGCCTGATTGCCTGCCCGGCGGCGGCCTGGGTGATGCAGCGCTGGCTCAGCGGCTTTGCCTACCGTATCGACCTGCCGCTATGGCTGTTTCCCGTGACTGCAGGTGCAGCACTTCTGGTCGCGTTGCTGGTGGTGAGTGCCCATTCCCTGCGCGTGGCGCGCGAAAAACCGGTGGCGGCGCTGCGCCACGAATGAACAGCTCCGGGCGTCCGGGACCTCAGTGCCCGTGGTCGTGATCGTGGTCCGGTTTCGGCGGTGCTCCGAACTCGCCACTCCAGCCCATCACGCCACCGGCAAGATTGATCGCATCCTGCCCACGCACTCCGGCGAACAGACGGCAGGCCGCCATGCTGCGTCCTCCCACCGCGCAGATGAACACCGGCGTCACCCCATCCGGAATCTCGTGCAGACGCTGCGGCAAGCTGCCCAGTGGAATATGCACTGAACCCGGCAGGCGCCCCTCATCCCATTCCCGCGGCTCGCGCACATCCACCAGCATCAGCCTGTCTTCGCCGCCGGCCTTGAGTTCGTCTGCGAGCTGTCGCGGCGTCCATTCGGCAATGCGGTTCAAGGGCTTCTCCTCATGATGAGCAAGGCTGGTGATGGTGGGATTGTCGCCGCAGACCGCGCAGTCACTACGACGCGCGAACCGGAACTC
>JALYWF010000036.1 GCA_030852845.1 Pseudomonadota bacterium | reverse complement strand
GGCCGATCGCCTGTGGGGCGGCATGGAAGGCCGCAAGCTCTGCTACGAGAACGTGCCGGCGGTGGTGTTCAGCCATCCGCCGCTGGGCGCGGTGGGCATGACGGAGCCGGAGGCGCGCGCGCATTTTTGGCGACGCCGCAGTGAAGTGCTTCACGGCGCGGTTCGTGCCGATGTACCACGCTCTCACCGCGCGCAAGCCCAAGACGCACATGAAGCTGGTGGCGGTGGGACCGGAGCAGCGCGTGGTGGGTGTGCACCTGGCCGGGCGCGGCGTGGATGAAATGCTGCAGGGATTCGCGGTAGCCGTGCGGATGGGGGCCACCAAGCGTGACTTCGACGACACGGTGGCGATCCATCCCACGGCGGCCGAAGAACTGGTGACGATGCGATAAGGCGGTCGCGGCGATGCTGAAGCTCAATCTGATCAACACGCTGGCCTTCGCCGGACTGGTGCTGATGCTCGGCTACCTGCTGCGGCGGATATTCCCCGTGCTGGCGCGGCTGAATCTTCCGGCGCCAGTGCTGGGTGGACTGCTGGTGTCGGTGGCCATCCTCATCGCCCGCGGGCAGGACGTCACGCTGTTCGAGTTCGACACCACGCTGCAGACGCCGCTGATGATTGCCTTCTTCACCACCATCGGCTTCGGCGCCAGCGTGTCGATGCTGAAGTCGGGCGGTCCACAGGTGGGCCTGTTCTTCGTGCTGGCGCTGGCCTTCGCCGTGATGCAGAACGTGGTGGGCATCGGCGTGGCACTGCTTTTCGGCATGGACCCGCTGTTTGGCGTGCTGGCCGGCTCGGTGACGCTCACCGGCGGGCCGGGCACGGGACTGTCGTTTGCGCCGCTGTTCGAGGCGGCCGGCGTGCAAGGCGCCGCTTCCATCGCGCTGGCCATGGCCATGGCCGGCATCGTCTGCGGCGCGCTGCTGGGTGGCCCGCTGAGCGGCTGGCTGATCACGCGCCACAAGATCACCACCGGCACCGGCGTTGTGCCGCCCCGGCCAGACGAGGGTTTCGATTCGCCCGAAGATGTGCACGCGCCGCCCCCGGGTGATGATGAGAGCGCCGAGACCTGGGCGGTGATGCGCAATGCCGTGCTGCTGCTGGTGGCAATGGCGGTCGGGTCGTGGCTTTCCGGCTGGGTGCAGGCGCAGGACATCACGCTGCCGCCCTACATCGGCGCCATGCTGGTGGCCGCGCTGATCCGCAACATCGATGACCTGACTGGCTGGCTGGGCCTGTCGATGCGCATCCAGGACACCATCGGCGCCGTGACGCTGTCGCTGTTCCTGGCTCTGGCGCTGATGACGCTGAAGCTGTGGGACCTGGCCAGCCTGGCGCTGCCGCTGCTGGCGATGCTGGTGGCGCAGATCGTGCTCATCGTGGTGAGCGTGCCTCTGGTGTTCCGCCTGATGGGCCGCGACTACGAGGCCTCGGTGATGGGCGGCGGGTTCGTGGGCTTCATGCTCGGCACCACCGCCAACGCCATGGCCGTGATGCGCACGCTGGTGGAGCGCTACGGCCCGGCGCCGCGCGCCTTCCTCGTGGCGCCCATGGTGGGCGCGTTCTTCATCGACTTCGCCAACAGCGCGCTGGTCACCGCGCTGATCAACTTCCTGCAATGAAGATGCCGCTGGTCATCGGGCACCGCGGCGCCAGCGGCCACATGCCCGAGCACACCCTGGCCTCCTATTCCCTGGCGCTGCTGCAGGGCGCGGACTACATCGAGCCTGACCTGGTGGCCACGCGCGATGGCGTGCTGGTGGCGCGCCACGAGAACGAGATCGGCACCACCACCGATGTGGCCGACCATCCGGAGTTCGAGGAACGCAAGCGCACGCAATACATCGACG
This sequence comes from Pseudomonadota bacterium, assembly GCA_030852845.1. Taxonomy (GTDB): domain Bacteria; phylum Pseudomonadota; class Gammaproteobacteria; order Steroidobacterales; family Steroidobacteraceae; genus ZC4RG30. The sequence continues at coordinate 24,290 of JALYWF010000036.1, read as the reverse complement.
GCGTGGACGTGAGCGGCTGGTTCACCGAAGACTTCACGCTCGAGGAGCTCAAGACGCTGCGCGCACGCGAACGCATTCCGGAGCTGCGCGCGAGCAACAAGCGTTACGACGGCCGCTTCGAGGTGCCCACGCTGGAGGAGATCCTGCAGTACGTGGGTTACGTGAACTCGATGCGTGCACCGGCGAAGCTGCCGCCCATCGGCGTGTATGCGGAACTGAAGCATCCCTCGCACTTCGCCTCCATCGGGCTCAGGCTCGAGCCGCTGCTGCTGGAGGGGCTGCGCGTCGGACTCGGCACCGCACCGCTCTACATCCAGTCGTTCGAGGTGGGCAACCTGCGTTACCTGCGGCGGCAATGCGAACATCCGCTGGTGCAGCTGATTGCGGCCGAAGGTGCGCCCTGGGACCAGTCACCGGAGAAGGGCGGCAGCTTTGCCAACATGGCAACACCCGACGGCCTGCAGCGCGTGGCGGAATATGCAGACGTGATCGGCGTGCAGAAGAACATGGTGATCGCCGAGAAGCCTGGCGGCATGCTGGTGCCCACCGGCCTGGTGGAGAACGCACACGCCGCCGGATTGCAGGTGCATGCCTGGACGTTCCGCGCCGAGAACATGTTCCTGCCAGTGCCGTTCCGGCGTGGCAATGAGCTGAATGGACATGGTGACCTTGCCGGCGAGATCCGCATGCATGTCGAAGCCGGTGTGGATGGCCTGTTCTGCGATCATCCGGACGTTGCGCGTGGTGTATTGCCTCGTCCGTTCAGCAGCAGGTAGTGCAAATTCACTGACATTGCAGCATCCCGGCAGTGTTTCCAGACGGAACGATCCTTAATTCGTCCACAATTGCAGTCGGGTGAACGACAAGTAATGTCCGCTGCATCCGACAGTTGCGCTGCCTTTCAGGCGTAGCGCTATGATCATCGCGGTTTCTTCCACTTAATTCGTTTCGGGAGATTCGAAGATGAAAGGCAAGATGAAGACATTGCTGCTGACGGCTGCCGTCGGCGCGATGATGACGATGGCGGCCGGCGCGATGGCGCAGGCGCCTGGTGGTGGTCCTCCCCGTGGTGGTCCTGGCGCCGGTGGTCCGGGCATGGGCGGTGGCATGGGTGGCATGCCGGCGAATGATCGTGCCGGCACGATCCAGCGCTTCGGCCTCAACGATCCCGCGCTGAAGCTCACTGCTGCGCAGACGGCCGAGCTCGACAAGGCGGCCGATGCGTATGTTGCAGAGATTGCGAAGGTGCCCGCCGGTGCCGGTGGTCCGCCGAGCCAGGAGGCAATGGCCGCGCGCACCAAGGCGCGTGACAACCTCACGGCTGCGGTGAACAAGGTGCTCAATGCCGACCAGAAGAAGACCTGGGAAGCTGCGCAGGCTGCACAGGCCCAGCGTCGCGGCGGCATGGGTGGTCCGGGCGGTGGCATGGGTGGCCCCGGTGGTCCTCCGGGCGGTGGCCCGGGTGGTGCGCGTCCGCCGGGACAGTAACCTCGTCGCACTGTGGCGACAGTCGCAAGACCGGCGTCACAGAAGCTCCAGGAAGGCCCGCCTCGTGCGGGCCTTCTTGCGTGTGGTCCTCTTAAAGTATGGAATGACATTCGCCCGTGCATTCACGGGGTTCGACTATCTCCAAGGAGGACTTGTGATGGCAAAGATTCAACATGGACTGGCGGCGCTGCTCGCCATCGGCGCGCTGGGTGTGGCGGCTCCTGCGGCGGCGCAGGTCCCGGGTGTGAATTTCTACCTGGGCGCAGGCATTGGCCAGAGCAATGTGGACCTGAGCGAGGACAACCTGGGCTCGCTCGACTTCGACGCCAAGGATACGGGCTGGAAGCTGCTCGCCGGTGTGCGCGTGGCGTCGCTGTTCGGCGCGGAAATCGAATACATCGATTTCGGCAAGCCCAATGGCGACGATGCCGCAGTCGACTACAAGGGCATTGCCGCCTATGGCCTGCTGTTTGCGCCGCTGCCGATCCCCATCCTCGATCTGTATGCAAAGGCCGGCATGGCCAAGGTGGATGCGGATCTCGACCTCGACGGCCTCGAAAGCACCGCGAAGGACACGCAGTTCACCTATGGCCTGGGTGCACAGCTGAAGTTCGGTTCGCTGGCGATCCGCGGCGAATGGGAGAAGTTCAAGGTGAAGGACAACGGCGCCTCGGCCAAACCCTCGCTGCTGTCGCTGAGCTTCACCAAGTCTTTCCTCTAGGGGGAACCTTCCGGAAAGCACCGGCGTGCTGCACGGTCTGCTCGATCGCCTCGTACTGCTGGCTGGCACACTGGCCGGCGGCTGCATTCCAGGCTTCATCCAGCAATATCGCCAGCGCGTCGGCGGAAGGCTCGACCAGGTGCAGATCGACCTGGCGCCCTTCCAGGAGATTGCACGCCGCTACCATGGCGGCGACATGGACGCGCTGGTCAGGCATCACCTGGCCAGCGCCGATGCCACCTTCCATGCCGAGGGCGAAGCGCTGCAGGCCATGCTCGTTTCATTGTCGCGACTGCAGGCCATGGCCGAAGGGCTGGCCGGCACGCTGTGGCAGCAGATCGCCTACCTGCTGCGCCACTATGACAACAGCATCGGCGCCGCCACCTGGCGCGACCATGTGCCCACCTTCTCGCTGGAGCCCGATGGACTCATCGTTGCGCTGGCGGTGGGTGTGACTTGCTGGCTGCTGTTCCAGCTGCTGTGGTTTGCGGGGCGCTGGGTTGCCGGCGTCATCGCGCTGCGCACGCGTACGCCGCGACGGCGCACCGCGTAATCTTCAGCCGCGCAGTTCGGCCACCAGCGCGCTCAGCACCGAGGCCGTGTCCGGCCGCACACCGCGCCACAGGTGAAATGACTCGGCCGCCTGTTCCACCAGCATGCCGAGGCCGTCCATCGCGCGGGCGACACCGCGTTCATGCGCCCAGCGCACGAAGGGGGTGTCCTCGCGATCATAGGCCAGGTCGTAGCAGATGCTGTCCTTGTTGACGATGCCGGCGGGCAGCGCGGGCAGTTCGCCGGCCAGGCTCGCGGCCGTGGCGTTGAGCACGATGTCGTAGGGGGCGCCGTTGAGTTCCCCGTAACCCGTGGCCGAGATCGCGCCGAGGTCGCCGAATTCCTCTGCCAGTTCCTGCGCGCGCTGCACGGTGCGATTCACGATGGTGAGCTGGCTGGGCTTCAATCCCAGCAGGGGAGCCAGCACGCCGCGCACCGCACCGCCGGCACCGAGCAGCAGCACGCGCCTGCCCGCGATGCTGATGCGATGGTTGTTGGCCAGATCGCGCGCCAGGCCCGCGCCATCAGTGTTGTCGCCGAGCAGTGAGCCATCCGGGCGCAGCGCCAGGGTGTTCACGGCGCCGGCACGGCGTGCGCGCGGCGTCAGTTCATCCACCAGCCGCGTGGCAGCTTCCTTGTGGGGCACGGTGACGTTGAGGCCCTTGCCGCCATTGCCGAAGAACTCGTGTACCGCGCGGTCGAACTGCGCGGGAGCGGCGTCGATGGTGCCGTATTCCAGCTGCTGGCTGGTCTGTGCCGCAAAACGCGAGTGGATGAAGGGCGAGCGGCTGTGGCTGACGGGATGGCCGATGACGGCGTAGCGGTCGGGGGCACTCATGCGGCAGCGATTCTACCGTTGCCGCATGAGTGGCGTATGACGATCAGTTGGCGTTGGTGGCCGGGGAGGGCGGTGGCACCACCGCATCCTTGTCCTGGTTGGCGCGCAGCGTGACGTAGGCCAGGATGGCCTGCACGTCGTCCTTGTCCATGACCTGCGCGAAAGAGGCCATGCCGTTGTGCTTGCGCGCGCCGCCGATCACCACCGCCTCGAACTGGTCCGGGGTGCGCAGCAGCGGGGTGCGCCGCAGGTCGGGCAGCAGGCCCACTCCCACCACGCCTGCCCCGTGGCAGCTGCCGCACCAGGTCTCATATAAAGGAGCACCGCGACCGGCCAGATCGGCGGAGGCAGTGGCGGGCGGCGGGTCGAGCGGCGGCCGCTGCATCACCGGCGCCTGGGGCAGCTGCAGGTCGCCGCCCAGCTTGTACACCAGCAGGCGCGATACATTGGGCAGCGCGTAGCCCTTCATGTTGCCGTCGCCGCCGATCATCGCCCAGGAGCCGCCGGTGCCGACCATGATGGCCACGTACTGCTCATCGCCAATGGCATAGCTGATCGGCGCGGCGATCACGCCGGTCTGCGTGGGCGCGGACCAGAGTTCCTTGCCGGTGGCGGCATCGAGCGCGGTGAACTGGCCGGAGCCGGTGCCCTGGAACACCAGCCCGCCCGCGGTGGCCAGTGCGCCGCCATTGGCCTGGCCGGCGCGCTCCACGCGCCACACTTCTTTCTGCGCCACCGGATCCCAGGCGATCAGCCGGCCATAGGTGTTTTCCATCGCCCACTTCGGATCGATGCCGGCATTGGAGGAAAAATCAGCGCCCAGGTTGGTGGTGAGCTTCACCGGCGTGAATTCCTTCGGTGCGCCGTATTCGAACGGCGTGCCGTGGATGGGCACGTACACCAGGCCGGTCTGCGGGCTGAATGCCATGGAATGCCAGGTGTGCACGCCGTTGGGGTTGTGCGTGGAGCGGAAGGGCTTGCCGGTGAGGTTGTAGCGCGCCGCGGGGGTTTCGACCGGCCGGCCCGTGGCCAGGTCCACATGCGTGGCCCAGGCGATCTCCGTGACGTTCTGCGCCGAGATCAGCTTGCCCGTCTCGCGATCGAGCACATAGAAGAAGCCGTTCTTCGGCACCTGCATCAGCACCTTGCGCTGCGCGCCATCGATGGCGAGGTCCGCGAGGATCATCTGCTGCGTGGCCGTGTGGTCCCAGGTCTCGCCGGGCGTGGCCTGGTAATGCCACTTGTATGAACCATCATCCGGGTCGAGCGCGACGATGGAAGTGAGGAACAGGTTGTCGCCCTTGCTCTCGCTGCGGAAGCTGTGGTTCCACGGGCTGCCGTTGCCCACGCCGATGTACAGCAGGTCGAGCTGCGGATCGTAGGACATGGAATCCCACACCGTGCCGCCGCCGCCGATGCGCCACCACTCACCCGACCAGGTCTTCGCTGCCTCCTCGAGGATGGGTGCCTCGAAGCCATCGGCGGGATTGCCGGGCACGGTGTAGAAGCGCCAGGCCATCTCGCCCGTGCCGGCGTCATAGGCGGAAACATACCCGCGCACGCCGAACTCGCCTCCCCCGTTGCCGATCAGCACCTTGCCCTTCACCACACGCGGCGCACCGGTGATGGTGTAGGGCTTGCTGCGGTCGATGGTGTTCACGTCCCAGAGCTTGTTGCCGGTCTTCGAGTCGAGCGCGATGAGGCGGCCGTCGATGGTGCCGACGAACACCTTGCCCTCCCACACGGCGACGCCGCGGTTCACAACGTCGCAACAGGCGTTCACAGCCCACTCGCCGGGCACTTCGGGATCGAAGGACCACAGCGCCTTGCCGCTCTTCGCGTCGTAGGCCTTCACCTTGCTCCACGCGGTGGATACGTAGATCACGCCATCGACCATGATGGGCGTGGCTTCCTGGCCGCGGTTGGTGTCGAGGTCCGCGAACCAGGCGAGGCCGAGGTTCGCCACGTTGCCGGTGTTGATGGCATCGAGCGGGCTGAAGCGCTGCTCGGAGTACGTGCGGCCGTGGGTCATCCACGCGCCGGGCTCGGCATCGGCGTCGAGCAGCCGCTGGCCATCCACCATCGCGCCGCCGGTCCCGGTCCGCTGGCAACCTGTCACGCAGGCCACGGCGAGGAAAAGTGTTGCGCAGGCAATCAGCCGGCGCGAAGCGTTGCGCATCCGGTCCATGTGTACCCCCACTATGGCGCTGCTCCGGCGCCTTCGTGGGGCAGTATAGGCGCAGCCGCCGCCTGCCCGACAGGGTGGCGGGAGCCAGTGATCAGACCATGCCGGAGGGCGGCGTGGGGAAGAAGAGTTCCGGACCGCGGATGCCGGCGGCGACCTGCGACTTGAATCCGGGCGGCTTCACCACCAGCAAGTCGCAGGTGAGGTCGTCGAAGAGGCGTTCGGCGGTGTTGCCGATGAACAGGCCCTTCAACCCCGAGCGCGCCACGGCGCCCATCACCACGATGTCGCAGCTGAGCCGCCGCGCCACCTGCGGGATGGCATCGACGGCATGCAGCGCGAGCACGTGGCGTCGCGCGGCCTTCACCTCGACGCCCGCGGCCCGCAGCGCCTTGCCCAGGCGCAGGTCAGCCTGTTTCGCGGCGTGGTCGACTATGAGCTGCGAGGCATTGGGCAGGCGCAGCTGCGCCTCGCTGACGTCGTCGATCGTGGGGACATAGGCGTGCAGCACGTGCAGCGCGCCTCGCGTGGCCCCGCCGATGGCGGCACCGACTTCGAGTATGGCGCGGTCGAGCTGCGCCGTCTTGGCGAAGGCATGCGAGGGGTCGACCGCAGCGAGGATGGCCGGGGCGCGATAAGGCCGCGACTTCTTCACCAGCAACACCGGCACGGGGCTCTGGCGCAGCAGTTCCCAGTCGGAGTAACGCAGCAGCCAGCGTGCCACGTGCCGGCCCTCGTGGCGACCCACCACGATGAGATCGGCGCGACTGCGCCGTGCGTGGCGGACCACGGCTTCGTACGAGGGATAGTCCCACTCCACGGCGGTGGCGACTGCCAGCCCACTCCGACGCAGCGGCGTTGCCATGGTCTCCAGGCGTCGCAGGTGCAGCGCACGTTGCTGGTCCTGGTATTTCCTGATGGCGTCATCGCTGAAGGCCTCGAAGGCCACCGGCCCGGAGATGGCGTGGAACAACTCCAGCCGCGCTCCGAGGGCGCGCGCCAGCGCTGCCGCCTTGGCGAGCGCCGGGAAGGACTTCTGGCGCGGATTCTTGACGGCGAGAAGTATGCAGCGGATCGGCGGCATGACGCAGGCTCCCTTGGGGCTTTTCCCGATGATGCAACAGCCAGCGCCCACGCGCATCCGGAGAGGTACCTATGCGCAGGGCAGCCGATGCCGCGACAATGTGCCCATGGCAACATTGCGCTTCCTTGGTGCCACCGGCACCGTCACCGGTTCCCGTTACCTGGTCGAGCACGAGGATCAGCGCGCGCTGGTCGATTGCGGACTCTTCCAGGGCTACAAGCAGCTGCGCCTGCGCAACTGGGGCAACTTCCCCGTGCCGCCGGCCAGCCTTGATGCGGTGATCCTCACGCATGCGCACCTGGATCACTCCGGCTACCTGCCGCGGTTGGTGCGCAGCGGCTTTCGTGGGCGCATCTACTGCACGGCAGCCACCGCAGCCCTGAGCGAGGTGCTGCTGGCCGACAGCGGGCGGCTGCTGGAAGAAGAGGCCGCCTATGCCACCCGCAAGCGCAGTTCGCGCCATGCGCAGCCACAGCCCCTGTACACCGAGGCGGATGCGCGGGCCTGCATGGCGAGCTTCACGACATGCGACTTCGGCAAGGAGGTGTCGCCGGTCGCCGGTCTTTCCTTCTCGCTGCTGCCCGCGGGCCACCTGCTGGGCGCCGCACAGGTGCGCATGCATGCGGGCGGTCGCATCCTGCACTTCAGCGGTGACCTGGGCCGCGAGGATGACCTGCTGATGCCGCCGCCGGCGCGGCTCGGCGAGAGCGATGTGCTGGTGTGCGAATCCACCTATGGCAACCGCCGCCATCCGGCCGTGGATGCGGCGGAGCAGATCGCCACCGTGGTGCGGCGTGTGGCCGCGCGCCAGGGTGTCATCCTGATCCCTGCTTTTGCCGTGGGGCGCACGCAGGAGTTGCTGCTGCACCTGCTGCGGCTGCGACAGGCGGGGCGTATTCCCGACCTGCCGGTCTACGTGAACAGCCCCATGGCGCAAGCCGCCACCGAGGTGCACCGGCGCTTCACGGGTGCGCACCGGCTTTCCGTCGGAGAGTGCGAGCAGATGGCCAGCTTCGCCACCGCGGTGCGGACCACGGAAGCAAGCAAGGCGCTCAATGAGCGCACCGGCCCGGCCATCATCATCTCCGCCAGCGGCATGCTGACCGGCGGCCGGGTGCTGCACCATGTGATGGCCTTCGGGCCCGATGCGCGCAATGCCATCGTGCTGGCCGGCTTCCAGGCTGGCGGCACACGCGGGGCCAGGCTTGCCGCGGGCGAACGATCAGTGCGCATCTTCGGCCGCGACGTGGCGATCAATGCCGAAGTGGTGAACCTGGAGGGGCTGTCAGCGCATGCCGACCGGGATGGACTGCTGGGCTGGGTGCGGCGGGCAGTGCGTCCGCCCCGCATGGTCTATTGCACCCATGGCGAGCCGGATGCGGCCGACGCGCTGCGCTATGACCTGGAGCGCCGGCTGGGAATTGCCGCCCGTGTGCCCGAGCATATGGAAACCGTTTCGCTGGACCAGGGCGCGGAGGCTGGCACGGCATGAGCGCATTGCCCCTGGCGTATGAAGACGCCACGTTCCTGGCCGGGCCGGATGGCCGCCCGATCCGCATGCTGGCGGAATACCTGGGTCCGCTGCATGCCCTGCGCGCGGCCGGCATTGCCGACACCGTGGTGTTCTTCGGATCGGCACGCCTGTCGCCCAGCGGCCCGCTGGGCCACTACTACGAGGCCGCGCGGTCGCTGGCCGGCGAAGTGACCCGCTGGGCGCGCGGCATGTTTCCGGATGGCTCGCGCCTGGTGGTCAGCTCCGGCGGCGCCGGCGGCATCATGGAAGCGGCCAACCGTGGCGCACGCGAGGCGGGTGGCCACACCATCGGCTTCAATATCGGACTGCCACACGAGCAGAGGCCCAATGCATGGCTCGAGCCCGGGCTGGCCTTCGAGTTTCACTACTTCTTCATGCGCAAGCTGTGGTTCGCACACCTGGCGCGCGCCGTCATCGCCTTCCCGGGTGGCTATGGCACGCTGGATGAGCTGTTCGAGATGCTCACGCTGCAGCAGACCGGCAAGCTGGCGCGCGAGGTCTGCATCATCCTCTACGGCACCGAATACTGGGACCGGCTGCTGAACCTGCACACGCTGGTGGAGGAGGGGATGATCGATGCGGACAGCCTGAAACTGTTGCACCGGGTAGATAGCGTCGAGGAGGCCATGTGCTGCCTGCGGCAGCACGTGAAGCTGGAGCTCGATGAGGACACGCCGTCCATAGCTCCTTCGGCCACCTGCCGTGATGCCGGCCAGGGATGAGTCCATGCCCGCGCGCTGGCACCAGCACAGCGCAGCGCAGGTGCTTGAGCGGTTGCAGAGCTCGAGCGACGGGCTGAGCGCTGCCGAGGCGCGACGCCGGCTGGCCGAGCACGGCGCCAACCAGATCAGCGAAGCGCCACCACGTTCGCCGCTGGCGCTGCTGGCGGCGCAGTTCGTGGAGGTGCCCATCCTCGTGCTGATGTGCGCGGCCGTGATCTCGGCGCTCATCGGTCACTGGAGTGATGCCGGCGTGATCCTGGCCATACTGCTGCTCAACGGCGCGGTGGGCTTTTTCCAGGAGTACCGCGCCGGCCGGGCGCTGGCGGCGCTCAGGAAGATGGCTGCGCCGAACGCGGTGACGCTGCGTGATGGCGCCGCAATGATGCTGCCGGCCGTTGAGCTGGTGCCGGGCGACGTGGTGCTGCTGGAAGCCGGTGGCATCGTGCCCGCGGACCTCAGGCTGCTCGAGGCGGCGCGACTGCGCGTCGACGAGGCAGCGCTAACCGGCGAATCCGTGCCGGTGGACAAGGTCACCACGGTGATCGAAGGCGATGAGCTGCCGGTAGGTGATCGCCACAACCTGCTGCACAAGGGCACGTTCGTGACGCATGGACGGGCCACCGGCGTGGTGGTGGCCACCGGCATGCATACCGAGTTCGGCCGCATCGCGCAGCTGCTGCAGGATGCAAAGGAACTGCAGACACCCCTGCAACGCCGCCTCGCGGTGCTGGGTCGCAACCTGGCCGTACTGGTGCTGGCAATCTGCGTGGTGGTGTTCGTCACCGGGCTGCTGCGCGGGGAGCCCTGGGTGTCGATGTTCATGACGGCGCTGAGCCTGGCGGTGGCGGCAATTCCCGAAGCGCTGCCCGCGGTGGTCACCGTGTCGCTGGCCATGGGCGCGCGGCGCATGGTGGCGCGGCAGGCGCTGATCCGCCGCCTGCCTGCCGTCGAGACACTGGGCTCGGTGACCTTCATCTGTTCGGACAAGACCGGCACGCTCACGCAGAACCGCATGACGGCCGAGCGGTTCTGGTGTGACGGCAGCGACTGCGCCACGCCCGGTGAAGGTGAGCCCTGGCGGCACTTGATGCAGGCGCTGGCGCTCAACAATGATGTGACGCTGCAGTCCGGCGCGGGTCAGGAAGCAAGGGCACTGGGGGATCCCACCGAAGTGGCGCTGTTCCTGGCGGCGCGCGCCGCCGGCTTCGAGCGCAGCGCGGTGGAGAGGCACCTGCCGCGCGTGGCCGAGCTGCCCTTCGAGGCCGGACGCAAGTGCATGACCACCGTGCACCGGCATCCAGCTGGTGGATTCCTGTCCATCACCAAGGGCGCCGCGGAAGTGCTGGCCCAGCAGTCGGCGCTGCTGCGCGGTTCCGGCGGCGATGTGCCCATCGACCGGGCCCTGGTGCTGCAGGTGGCCGAGCGCATGGCGGCGGAGGGCTTCAGGGTGATGGCGGTGGCCGTGCGCCACTGGCCGGACAGGCAAGTGCCTGCACTGGATCCGGGCCTGCTCGAGCAGGGACAGGTATTCCTCGGGCTGGTCGGCCTGATCGATCCACCACGCGAGGAGGCGCGTGCCGCGATCGCCGACTGCCGCGCGGCCGGCATCGTGCCGGTGATGATCACCGGCGATCATCCGCTCACCGCGCTGGCCGTGGCGCGGCGGCTCGGCCTTACCACCGAGGCGCGGCAGGTGATCAGCGGGCCGGCACTGGCCGCGCTGCCGATGGAGGAGTTCCAGCGCCAGGTGCGCGACCTGCGCGTGTATGCGCGTGTCTCGCCCGAGCAGAAACTCAAGGTGGTCGCCGCGCTGCAGGGCCATGGCGAGTGCGTCGCCATGACCGGTGACGGCGTGAACGATGCGCCAGCGCTGCGGCAGGCCGACATCGGTGTGGCCATGGGCATCACGGGCACCGACGTCGCCAAGGACGCCAGCGACATGGTGCTGCTGGACGACAACTTCGCCACCGTCGTGCGTGCGGTGCGCGAGGGACGCCGCATCCATGACAACCTGCGCCGGTTCATCCGCTATGTAGTGACCACCAATTCGGCGGAGGTGTGGACCATCTTCCTTGCACCGCTGCTCGGCCTGCCGATCCCGCTGCTGCCCATCCACATCCTGTGGATCAATCTCGTATCCGACGGCCTGCCCGGGCTGGCGCTGGCCGCGGAACCCGCCGAGCGTTCGGTGATGTCGCGTCCCCCGCGGCGCCCCGGGGACGGGCTGCTGTCCGGCAGACTCGGATGGCATGTGCTGTGGGTGGGGCTCACGATGGCCGTACTCACGCTGGGACTGCAGGCCTGGTTCGTGCACGCGGGCGCGGAGCAGGCCTACTGGCAGACGCTGGTATTCGCCACGTTGTGCTTCGTGCAACTCGGTCATGTACTGGCGGTGCGCTCCGAGCGTGACTCGCTGCTGTCACTCGGACTGGCCAGCAACCCGCTGCTGCTGGGGGCGGTGGCGCTCACCCTGGTGCTGCAGCTGGCGATCATCTACGTGCCGGTGCTCAATGGCGTGTTCCACACCATGCCGCTGGATGCCGCGGGGCTGGCGCTCGCCATGGGATCGGGGCTGCTGGTGCTGCTGGCGGTGGAGGTCGAGAAGGCTGTGGGGCGCCGGGGAGACTGGCGCGGCAAGCGGGGGCTAGAATCCTCTTCCCCCGCTTCCTGAGTCGGTGCCGATGGAGTTCAAGGACTATTACGCCATCATGGGCGTGCCGCGTGATGCCACTGCGGAGCAGATCAAGCAGGCGTACCGCAAGCTGGCGCGCAAGTACCATCCCGATGTCAGCAAGGAGGCGGATGCGGAGCGGCGCTTCAAGGAAGTGGGCGAAGCCTACGAGGTGCTGCGCGATCCGGAGAAACGCGCGGCATACGACCAGCTCGGATCCGGTCCGAAGCCCGGCGAGGAATTCCGGCCACCGCCGGACTGGGGCACGGGTTTCGAGTTCCGGGGCGCGGGCGCGGGCGCGAGGGATGGCGGGGAAGGATTCTCCTTCCAGGGCGATCCCAGCGAATTCTTCGAGACACTGTTTGGTCGCGCAGGCTTTCGCGGCGGAGGCGCACGTGCGCGCAGGAACCGCGACGTGGGCGAGGACCACCATGCGCGGGTCATCATCGACCTTGAAGCTTCATTCGAGGGCGCAACGCGTGCGGTGACGCTGCGTGTGCCCGCACCCGGCGAGGACGGGCGACCTCAATTGCGCGAGCGCACGCTGAATGTGCGCATTCCGCGCGGCATACAGGCTGGCCAGCACATCAGGCTTGCGGGCCAGGGCGAGAAACCACCGGGGGCCGGACGTGCCGGTGATCTTTACCTGGAGGTGGCCTTCGCGCCGCATCGGCTGTATCGCGCCGAAGGGCGCGACCTGCACCTGGAGTTGCCCATTGCTCCCTGGGAGGCCGCGCTGGGCGCCAGCGTGCCGGTGCCCACGCCGGGCGGCTCAGTGGACCTGAAAATTCCCGCAGGTGCGAAGACCGGCGCGAAACTCAGGCTGCGCGGGCGTGGCCTGCCTTCGAATCCGCCGGGTGACCTCTACGTCACACTGCAGGTGGTGCTGCCACCGGCCGACAGCGAGTCCGTGCGCGAGGCCTACCGCGCCTTCGCCGCCGCGGCGCCGTTCAATCCGCGCGCCGGGTCCGGGGGTTGAGCATGGCCAACCAGCCTTTCATTGCCGGCCAGCTTGTCGAGGAGGAGGTCTTCCTCACGCTGGAGGAACTCTGCGAGGCCTGCGCAGCGCAGCGGCAGGATCTGCTCGAGCTGGTGGAGCAGGGCCTGCTGGAATCACACACGCTTTCGGCGGACCGCTTCGCAGGCGGTGCGCTGCGACGTGTGCGCACGGCGCTGCGGCTGCGGCGCGACCTGGGCGTGAATGCCGCCGGCGCGGTGCTGGTGGTGGAACTGCTCGAACGGATCGAGTTGCTGGAAGGACAGGCGCGCCGGTCCTGACCGCGCAATCGGGGCCATGCCCCAGCTGCTGTCACCTATCTACGACAAGGGAAGGTGATTCGCATTCACAGCGCAGGGAATTCCGCGGAAAATCCGTGCTGTGCACTTGTCTTGGGCCACATCGGCCGGAGAAACTGGCCTCATGCGCCACCCCTCCTCGATCCGCACCATCGATCCTGGTCGCCGCCGCCTGCTGCAGTGGCTGGCCGCCAGCCCGGCAGTCCTCGCGATGGGCCTGCGCGGCCAGGTCGCCCATGCCGGCGCGCCGCTGCAGCCCGACCTGCTGGCGCCACGCACCCTTTCACTGGTCAGCACCCACACGGGCGAGAGCGTGCAGGTGAGCTACTTTGAAGGCGGCAGCTACGTGCCCGCGGCGCTGCATCGGCTCAATCGCCTGCTGCGCGACCACCGCACCGGCGATGTGTCCGCCATCGACCCGCAACTGTTCGACCAGCTGCATGCGCTGGCGCAATGCGCCGGTTGCACGCCGCGCTACGAGATCATTTCCGGCTACCGCTCACCGGCCACGAACGAGAAGCTGCGCAAGGCCAGCACCGGCGTGGCCACGCGCAGCCTGCACATGGATGGCCGCGCACTCGACGTGCGGCTCACCGGCTGCGACACCGCGAAGTTGCGCGACCTGGCGCTGGCGCTGCAGCGGGGTGGGGTGGGTTACTACAGGAAATCCGATTTCGTGCACGTGGACACGGGCCGCGTGCGCAGCTGGACGGGCTAGTCGCGCTCCAGTCCGTAGAGGTCTTCCAGGAACAGCACGCTGCCGTCTTCGCGGGCGATGGCGGTGCCGTAGACGATGTAGACGCGGATGGGCTCCGCGAGATTCACCTGCACGGGTTCTTCGCCCTGCATCGCCGCGGCAATGCGTGCGGGCGTCCAGCTTGCATCCTCCCGCAACACGAACTGTGCCAGCGCGGCCGGGTCGGCCACGCGTATGCACCCGTGGCTGAACGCGCGGCGCGTGCGCGTGAACAGCGTCCGCGCCGGGCTGTCGTGCAGGTATACGTTGTAGGCATTGGGCAGCATGAACTTCACGCTGCCCAGCGCGTTGTCGGGCCCGGGTTGCTGGCGCACACGCAGCGTGCCGGCTTCCAGCTGCGCCAGTGCCTCGGGCGTGGCGGCGACAATGCGGCCTGCACCATCCACCAGCTCGTACTTGTTGCGCGCGAGATAGGCGGCATCCTTGCGCGCGGCGGGCAGGATCTCGCCCAGCGCGATGCTGCGCGGCACCTCCCAGTAGGGGCGGAAGATCAGGTGCGTCATGTCGGCGGTGAAGGTGGGCGTGCGCAGGTCGCGCAGCGTCCGGCCCACCACCACGTCGATGCGCAGCATGTCTGCCTCGCTGCCGGCCATGCCCGAGGTGGCATACAGCCTGAAGCGCGGGATGTTGACGAAGATGGCGCGTGAGTGCGGATTGGGTGGCAGCTCGCGCCATCGCGCCAGCGTGCGCTCGATCTGCCGCACGCGTTGCGACAGCGGTGTGGTGAGCGCCCGCCAGGTGGCCGGGCCGAGCACGCCATCGGCTTCCAGGCCATGGCGTTCCTGGAATCGCTGCAGGGCTTCGACCAGCGCGGCCTCCAGCGCTGCGGCGGGCGGTTGCCCGTCATGCGCTTGCGGCAGGTCGCCCAATGCGGTGAGCAGCGTCCGCAAAGCCGGCAGGCCGTCCCAGCTTTCCCCCTCCTTCAGCGAGCGCCGGGGCAGCGGAGGCAGTTGCGTGAGCGCAGGCCGGGCCGCCAGCTCGCGATAACGTGGCAGCGCATTCTCCAGCAGCACGTAATGCGGCATGGACTGCGGGGATGTGCCAGGCGCGGCGGCAGCGGCAATGCCGGGGACAAGCTGGCTGAGCAGCCACACGGCCAGTGCCAGCCGCAATGATCCGCGGAGGGGAAGCCGGGCCATGTGCCTGTTGTCTCGCGGCGTGCCTTCAGGAAGCCGCAGACCTGTTCCCCGCAACCTCGTGCGCCTGCTGGCAGGGCAGGCAGCGCTTGGCGGTCGGGTACACATTGAGGCGCTCGCGCGGGATGCCGGCGCCGCACTGCACGCACTCCCCATAGGTGCCGGCCGACAGTCGCGCGAGGGCGCCTTCGATGTCGCTGATCTCCGCGGCATCGCGTGCGATATCGGCCTGGGCGACGCCGGACAGAAGTTCGGCCAGTGTGTGATCCTGCGCGTCGTTGAGCTTGCCGGCGATGTCGGCCTCGCGCTCGGTGCCGGCGCGCAGCAGCGCGTCGCGGATTTCCTGGCGCAGGGCGGTGCGGCGCTCCCGCAGGCGCTGCTCGGACTGGTGGCGATCGACCTGGGACAGCAGGATGGGCATGACTGCGGGTTTCCTTCTGGTGGGGCGGCTGCGCACCCGTGAGGTCAGGGAAGACCGGGGCCAGAACGCTACGCTGTACGCCGCGGGAGACAATAGGTACAAGTACCTGCCGGGGGCACTGCGGCAAATGCTTATGGCGCCGCCAGGCGACACTCGCAGAATGCCACCCAGTGCCTGCAACAGGAAGGAACAACAATGGCGCACGTCACCACTGAAAAGCTGATCGATGAGCTGCGCAAGGTAGTCCACGACGCGGAAGATCTGCTGCGCGCCACGGCGGGTGCGACGGGCGACACGGCAGCGCAGGCGCGCGCCCGCGCGCAGGCTTCGCTCGGTGCGGCGCGCGAGCGCCTTGCCGAATTCGGCCAGCAAGCCGCCGACCGCGTGCGCGAGGCCGGTGCGCACGCCGATGACTATGTGCGCAGCAATCCCTGGCCGGCCATCGGCGTCGGTGCACTGGCGGGGCTGGTAGTGGGCATCCTGCTTGCGCGCCGCGGCGGGTCGCGTTGATGGACGCCGCCGGAGTGGCGGGCGCCGCACAGCAGCTCACGCAGTCGCTGGCGCGCCTGATGGAAATGGCCGCGGACTACGGTCGTGGCATGCTGGAGAGCGCGGAAGCGCAGATCGCGGCCGAGAAGCGTTATCGCATCCGCCAGGCCTGCTGCATTGGTGCGCTGGTCATCCTGGTTCCCCTTGCCCTGATGTTCATCGGCGTGGCGGTGCTCATCGCCTTCTGGGACACGCACCGGGTGGCGGCGGCCTTCGCCGTGGCGGGCGGTTACGTGCTGCTGGCAGCAGTGGCCGCGCTGGTGCTGGGAATGCGCCGGCCCCCGCGGGCGAATGGGCTGGTGGGGCTGGCTGCGGCGGCAGTGATTACCGAGCTGCTGCGCCGGCGCCGCTGATCCAGTTGCTGGTCATGCCGCAGTGCAGGCTTGACAGCGCGTAGCCGGCACAGCGATATCCGCAATAGTCCCTATGTGCCGCGCGGGAAACGGCTGTAAAAAAACAGGCTGTGAGGTGGAGATTTCCATGAACGTGCCCGTAGCCAGCCGAGTTGAATCCGCACACCGGTCCGTGGCCGGCACGGCAGCCCTGAGGCGCATCCTGGTCGTGGTTGATCCCACTGCCGGCAGTTCCCAGGCGGTGGTCGACAAGGCAGCGCGCATCGCGACGGCGTGCGGTGCATCACTTGAGCTGTACATCTGCGACGTGGTGCAGGACATCCCGGAAGGCTGGGCCGGCTCTGCCCGCCTCGGCGAATACCGCGCGATGCGCCGCCAGCGGTTCCTCGCCGAGCTCAATGCCATGGCGGCGCAGGTGGGCCGGGGTGGCCTGGCGGTGAGCGTGGCCTGCGAGTGGCATGCGCCGCTTGAAGAGGGCATCGGCCATCACGTGATCCGCACCCGGCCAGACCTGGTGGTGAAAGGCACATCAAGGCAGGCCGAGGCCTCCCGGGTGACACTCCCGCGCACGGACTGGAACCTGGTCCGGCAGATTCCCGCCTCGCTGCTGCTGGTCGGGTCGCAGCCGTGGCAACCGCAGCCGCGCATCGCGGTGGCCGTGGATCCCGGCAGCGGCGTCGAGCATCCCGTGCACATGGACGAGGCGCTGGCGGACGAAGCGCGTGAGCTGGCCAGCATCCTGCGGGCCCAGCTGGAGATCTACCATGTGCTGCAGAATCCGCCGCACCTGCCGGGTGAGACGGTGTCTGCCGAACACAAGGAAGACGCCCACACCCATGCGCGGCTGTGCACAACCCGCCTGGCGCGTCGCGTGCAGGCAGCAGGCGTGCGTGTGGAGGAAGGTCGCCTGATCGAGGGGCTGGTACGCATGGTGTCCGCACACAGGCCCGACATCCTGGTGATGGGTGCGGTGGCGCGCCCGCGCTGGGTGCATTCGGCGGCCAGCGGCACGGCGGCACAGATCCTGGAACGCATTGCCTGCGACCTGCTGGTGGTGAAACCGCCAGGATTCGTGAGCCCGCTGCTCGTCACGGAGGACTGATCATGCCGCAACGCGCTGCCTGCCTGCTGCTCGCCCTGCTTGCGGCGCCGTGCCTGACTCTGGCGGCCACACCCGCCAGCCAGGACTTCGCCGATGCCGTCGCCCTCAGGCCCGACCCCGTGCGCGGCGAGCGGCTTTTCGTGACCTGCGCGGGCTGCCACCGTGCCGATGGCCGTGGCAACCGCGACGGCAGCGTTCCGGCCATCGCCGGCCAGCACCGGCGCGTGCTGCTGAGGCTGCTCACCGACTACCGCCATGCGCGGCGGTGGGATCCGCGCATGCAGCACTATGCGGAGGCGCACGTGCTGCCCGACATGCAGGCGGTGGCCGACGTGGCGGACCACATCGCCGGGCTTGAACGCGGCACCAATGCCGGCACCGGTGGCGGCAACCGCCTGCAGCTCGGCCGGGCGCTGTTCGGGGAACGCTGCGCCAGCTGTCATGGCCAGCGCGGCGAAGGGGATGCCGCGACCCTGGTGCCGCGCATTGCCGGCCAGCACCATGCCTACCTGCTGCGCCTGTTCAAGGAAGCGGCGGAGGGTGCGCGGCCGTCCTATCCACCCGACCACATCAGCCTGTTCCAGGAGCTGGGTGCGGAGCGGCTCGACGCCATCGCCGACGCGGCCTCGCGCATGCAGCCCTGATCAGGTGTCGGTGGCGTCGAGCGCCATGCGCACGAGCTGTGCGACGGAGCTTGCGCCCAGCTTCTCCATCACATGCGAGCGGTGGATTTCCACGGTGCGCTGCGAGATGCCCAGTTCTGCCGCCATTACCTTGTTCTGCTTGCCCTGGGTCAGCAGGTCGAGCACCTGACGCTCGCGCATGGTGAGCGAGGCCAGCCGTTCACGGATCTGGTTGTGCTCCCGCAGCGCGGCGCGGTCGTCCTGGTCGCGCAGCAACGCCTTCTGGATGCGGTCGATGAGGTCCTGGTCGCGAAAGGGCTTCTGCAGGAAGTCGAAGGCGCCGTGCTGCATGGCTTCCACCGCCATGGGCACATCGCCGTGGCCGGTGATGAACAGCACCGGCAGCATGGCGCCGCGACGGTTCAGTTCCTGCTGCAGCTCCAGGCCGCTCATCCCCGGCATGCGGATATCGAGCACCAGGCAGCCGGGCTGCGCCGGATCGAAGGCGGCTAGGAATTCCTGCGCCGAGCCCATGGGCGTGGCGGGAATGCCCGCCGACTTCAGCAGCAGGCGGATGGAGGAACGGACGCCGGCGTCGTCATCGACCACAAACACCGTGGCGGGTTTGTCCTTCATTCAGGCCTCCGCGGCAGGCAGGGTGAGGATGAAACGTGCGCCACGCGGCGCCTGCGTTTCATGCCGCACCGAACCGCCATGCGCAAACGCGATGGTCTGGCACATGGGCAGCCCGAGGCCGGTGCCGCTGGCCTTGGTGGTGCGGAAGGGCTCGAACATGCGATCGATGATGGCTGCAGCCACGCCAGGGCCGTTGTCGCTCACCTCGATCTCGCAGTCCCCGGCGAAGTTGCGTCGGGCAGTGACTACCACTTCGCGCCCGCCGGGGGGATCGGCCTCCAGCGCCTCCAGTGCGTTGCGGACCAGGTTGAGCACCGCCTGGGTGATCTGCACCCGGTGGACCAGCAGCGGCGGGACGTCAGGATGCAGCTCGAAGCGGATGCGCGTGTCGTGCGCGCGCGCGTCGGCAACACACAATATCTCCAGCTCCTCCAGCAGTTCGGGGACGCGCGTGGGCTCGTTGCTTGCCTCGCCGCCGCGCGAGATATGGCGCAGGCGGCGGATGATATCCGCCGCGCGGCGTGCCTCCAGGACGATCTCGCGCAGCGCGCCGCGTGCCTCCTCGATGTCCGGCTCGGCGAAACCCAGCAGCCGTTCAGCCGCCAGCGCGTAATTGGTGATGGCGGTGAGCGGCTGGTTGACCTCGTGGGCGATGCCGGCGGACATCTCGCCCAGCGTGGCCATGCGCGTGACCTGCATCAGGCGCTGGTTGAGGCGCAGGGCATCTTCGGCTTCGCGCTGCCGCGCGGAGAGGTCGTGGAGGAAGCCGATGAAACGGGGTGGATCGCTGCCGGCCACCTGGCCGACGGAAAGGTGCACCGGAAAGCAGCTGCCATCGCGCCGCTGTGCCTGCACATCGCGACCTGTGCCGATGATGCGCGGCTCCCCCGTGGCGAGGAAACGTGCGATGTAACTGGCGTGGGCGCTGCGGTCCGGCTCGGGCATCAGCATGCTGACGTCACGACCCTTCATCTGCGCAGCGGACCAGCCGAACAGACCCTCGGCCGCGGCATTGGCCATGCAGATGTGGCCGGATTGATCGATCACGAAAACGGCATCGACCGCCGCATCGATGACGGCACGGAGGTGGGGAATGGGCATTGCGCGAGTATCGCGCGCCGGCCTGTGGGCGCATCTAGGGACTTTCCGCAGTCAGGCGTGCAGCAGCCCCTCGATCAGGCCCACCAGGTCATCGGCGTTGATGGGCTTGCTGGTCAGGCGCAGCGTTTCATCACGCTTCAGGCTGGCCATTGCCGGCGTGGTGTCGCCGGTGACCAGGATGGCCGGGTGGTTGGGGCCGAAGCGCTCGCGGGCCGCGGCGATCACCTCGGCGCCGGTGCGGCCACCATCCAGGTGGTAGTCGGAGATCACCAGGTCGATGTCGGCGTGGTCCTGGACCAGCTGCAGGGCCTCGGCATGGGAGGCGGCGGCGGTCACGCGGTAACCCTCGCCCTTCAGGAACAGCCGGGTGGCATTGCGCACCCCCGCATCATCCTCGACCAGCAGCAAGTGGCGCGCATTGCCGCCGAGAGACGTGGCGGCAGCACGGTGGCTGACTGACGCGGCGTCCCCGCAGGCCCCGGCAGGGCTGGCCGGAATCTCCAGCGCGAAGGTGGAGCCCCCTCCCGGCCGAGAGCTCACGTCGATGCGCAGTTCCAGCAGCCGCACCACGCGCTGCACGATGCTGAGGCCCAGCCCGTAGCCGTCACGGGAGGTGTTGGTCGCCACGCCGACCTGGTAGAACTCCTCGAAAATGAAGGGCAGGTGCTCGGGCGCGATGCCGCGGCCGGTGTCGCGTACCTCGATGCGCACGCCCTGCGGCACCTTGGTGGCCGACAGGCTCACGCTGCCGGCGCTGGTGTACTTGATCGCATTGGCCACCAGGTTCTTCAGCGCCTGCCCGATCAGCGTGGGATCGGAACGCGCCTTGATGTCGGTGGGTTCGACCACAAAATCCAGCCCCTTGTTCGCGGCAAGGCCTGCGTATTCCAGGCGCAGCTCGGCCAGCAGCTGCGCCACGGGAAAGTCGCAGATGTCCGGCATGATGGCGCCGGACTCCAGCTTGCTGATGTCGAGCAGGGCGTTGAGCAGTCGCGACATGGTGCCGAGGGCCTGTTCCTGCTGCTCGAGCACCTCGTTCACATCGGCGTTGTCGACCAGGCGGCGCAGGGTGCCGTTGAGCAGGGAGAGCACCTGCAATGGCTGGCGCAGGTCATGGCTGGCCGTGGCCAGGAAGCGGCTCTTGCTGATGTTGGCGCGGTCGGCAGTGGCGCGGGCGTCGCGCAGTTCCTTTTCCACGCGCGCCCGGTCGGTGACGTCGCGGATCGCGGCGGCCACCAGCACCTCATCCTGCTGCTGGATGGGGCTGAGGCTGATCTCCACCGGGAACTCGCGGCCGTCGCGGCGCCGGGCGAACAGCTCCAGTCCCGCGCCCATCGGCCGCACGCGCACGGCGCTGGTGTAACCCTGGCGATGGGCCACATGCCGGCCACGGAATCGCTCCGGCATCAGCATTTCTACCGGGCTGCCCACCACTTCGGCCGATTCATAGCCGAACAGGGCCGTGACCTGGCGGTTGGCATAGAGGATGGTGCCCGAACCGTCGATGATGATCATGGCATCCGGCGCTGACTGCAGCACGCTGCGGACCAGCTCGGAGGAAAGCGTCACGGGGTCACCTGCATTGCAGCAATAGGTTCGCACCGACGGGGACGCCTTGCAAATGCGGGTGCCTTGCGGCGAAGTACCGGAATGAATCGCATCGGCCCGTCCACCACCGAACCGGTTGCCATCCCCGTTGCTGTGTCAGCCCGGCATGTCCATCCCAGCCAGCAGACCCTGGATGTGCTGTTCGGCCGCGGCCATGCCCTCAAGGTGAATTGCGCCCTTTCCCAGCCTGGCCAGTTCGCTGCGGTGGAGACGGTGTCGCTGGTCGGACCGCGCGGCAGGCTTGATGGCGTGCGCCTGCTCGGCCCACCGCGCGCCGTGGACCAGGTGGAGCTTTCGCGCAGCGACGAGATTGCACTGGGCATCGACGCACCACTGCGGGTTTCCGGGGATCTCGTCGATACGCCCGGCATCCAGCTGGTAGGTCCTGCCGGAAGCGTGCGCCTGGCCGCCGGCGTGGTGACGCCGGTGCGTCACATCCACATGAATCCCGCGGACGCAGAGCGCCTGGGCGTACAGGACCGGCAGCGGGTCAGCGTCGCGGTGGACAGCGAGGGACGGGACCTGGTGTTCCAGGACGTGGTGGTCCGCGTGTCACCGGATTTCCAGCTGGAGCTGCACCTGGATACGGACGAGGGCAATGCGGCGGGCGTGACGCGGGCTTCAACAGCCAGGCTGCTGCCGGGGCGCTGACCTGCGCGGCAGCCCCGCAGGGGGCGCCGCCTAGAGCGCCAGCGTGTAGATCACCTGCGTGGCGTCCGCGGGATCCACCTTGCGCGAGAAGCCCAGGTGCGCGGCCAGCGCACGCATGGATTCATTGCCGGATGGATCCACTGAAAAAAGCGCACGGATGCCGCGCCGGCGCGCCTCGGCGATGAGGGCGTGGACCAGCAGCGAGGCCAGTCCCCGGCGCTGCCAGTCATCGTCCACCGTCACGGACACCTCGGTCTGGTCATCGGGCGTGCGGCTGAAACGCGCCACGCCAACCTCGCGCTGGTGCAGGCCCTCATCGACCACGGCGATGAAGGCGGCCTCGTTCACCGGGTCGACGTCGGTGAGCTTCTGCAGCAGTGCCTGGCTGGGCTCGGCGATGGTGTAGAGGAAGCGGTAGCGGCGCGCTTCTGGCGAGAGACCCTCGATGAACCGCCGCTCGAGCTCGATGTCGCCCTTGCAGATGGGGCGGATGGTGACCTGGCTGCCGTCGCGCAATGTTTCCATGGTGGCAAGGAGTCTCGTTGCAGGGTGATCCCGGGGAATCTAGGGGCAGCCCGTGCCGTCGCGCATTCGCAGTAGTACGTAGTGCTAGTGGGCGCCGGCCAGGGTCCAGTCCTTCAGCTCCGGCGGGTCATCGCCGTGCTGCAGGATGTACTGGCGGTGGGCGAGCAGCCGCTCACGCATCAGCTCCACCACGTGGCCGCAGCGGCCGGCGAGGCCGGGAACACGGGTGATGGCGTCGATGACCAGGTGGAAACGGTCCAGCTGGTTGCGCACCGTCATGTCGAAGGGTGTGGTGGTGGTGCCCTCCTCCTTGTAGCCGCGCACGTGCAGGTTGTAGTGGTTGGTGCGGCGGTAGGTGAGGCGGTGGATGAGCCAGGGGTAGCCGTGGAAGGCGAAGAGGACGGGCCTGTCGCGGGTGAACAAGGCATCGAAGGCTTCGGAGGTGAGGCCGTTGGGATGTTCCTCCGGCGGCTGCAGCGTCATCAGGTCGACCACGTTGACCACCCGCACCGCAAGGTCGGGCACATGCTCGCGCAGCAGTTGCGCGGCGGCGATGGTTTCCAGCGTGGGGGTGTCGCCCGCACAGGCCATCACGAGGTCGGGTTCGCCTTCCCCTTCGCTGCCGGCCCAGTCCCAGGTGCCGATGCCTGCGGCGCAATGGCGCATGGCCGCATCCATGTCGAGCCACTGCAGCTGCGGCTGCTTGCCGGCGACGATCACGTTCACCAGGTTGCGGCTGCGCAGGCAACGGTCGGTGATGCACAGCAGTGTGTTCGCGTCCGGCGGCAGGTACACGCGCACGATGGCCGCCTTCTTGTTCATCACCACGTCGATGAAGCCCGGATCCTGATGCGAGAAGCCATTGTGGTCCTGGCGCCAGACATGCGAGGTGAGCAGGATGTTCAGCGAGGCGATCGGGCGGCGCCAGGGCACCTCCGCACAGACCTTCAGCCACTTGGCGTGCTGGTTGAACATTGAATCAACGATGTGGATGAAGGCCTCGTAGCAGGAGAAGAAGCCATGCCGGCCGGTGAGCAGGTAGCCCTCGAGCCAGCCCTGGCAGGTGTGCTCGGAGAGGATTTCCATCACACGGCCGTCGCGGCCAAGGTGTTCGTCTTCGGGCAGGCGCCCGGCCACCCAGGTGCGCGGTGTTACCTCGAACAGTGCACCCAGGCGGTTGGAGGCTGTCTCGTCCGGACCGACGACGCGGAAGTTGCGCGTGGCCGCGTTCATCTGCATCACGTCGCGCAGCAGTTGCCCCATGGTGCGCGTGCTCTCGCCGATGGCGATGCCTGGCGCGGGCACCTGCAGCGCGTAGGCATGCGGGTCGGGCTGTTTCAGTGGTTGCAGCAGCAGGCCACCGTTGGTGTGCGGATTTGCGCCCATGCGGTGCCGGCCACGCGGTGCCGGCTGCAGCAGCTCCTGTCGCGGCCGCCCGTCGACGTCGAAGAGCTCGCGCGGCCGGTAGCTGAGCAGCCACTGTTCCAGCGCCGCCAGGTGCGAGGGATCCTCCAGGTTGCCGAAGGGCACCTGGTGCGAACGCCAGTAATCCTCGGTCTTGAGGCCGTCGATCTGCTTCGGTCCGGTCCAGCCCTTGGGTGTGCGCAGGATCAGCATGGGCCAGCGCGGCCGCGTGACATCACCGTTCCTTGCTGCCTGCTGGATGGCGCGGATCTCGCGCAGGATGGTATCGAGCGTGTCGGCCATCTGCCGGTGCAGCACGGCCGGATCGCTGCC
>JALYWF010000126.1 GCA_030852845.1 Pseudomonadota bacterium | reverse complement strand
ACCGGAGCCCGGTCGCCGCGCGCCCCGGCCTCAGTGCCGGGGATAAGTCTTGCTGAACCCGTTGCGGGTGTTGGTCACGGTGAAGCTGCCGTCATCACGCGCAGTCACCTGGATGATGTAGGCGGGGGTATGCGCAGCGGCGCCGCCGCCGGGACCGCCGGGACCACCAGGACCACCAGGACCACGACCTGCACCGGGTGCACCGGGTGCGCCGCGTCCGCCCGGACCACCAGGCCCCGCGCCCGGCGGCGGTCCGCCTGCACGCGCGCCAGGCGGCGGCCCAAATCTCCCCGGGGCAGGCGGCGGTGCCGTGATCTGGCTGGCGATGGTCGCCGCGTCATCGATGTTGGCGATGAAGCGCGCCGCGCCGTTCTCAAGCCGCGCGTTGTAGGACCAGTGCAGCTGCCACAGGTCCTGCAGGCCCACGGTGTCCTGCAGGACGGTGAATGTCTCTGGCGCGCCGCCCTTGCGCGTGCCGTTGTTCATCACCGCCACGCGTGGCTGCAGGGCATGCACCAGCGCGGGTGAGCCGGACTTCTCCAGCCCATGGTGCGAAGTCAGATACAGGTCGACAGTGCCGAGCCGGTTCGTCGGGCACATCAGGTCGATCTCGCCGTTCCAGGTGAGGTCACCCAGGTTCACGGTGCGGAAACGGCCGTAGGTGAGCATGAAGCCGGCAGAGTCTCCATTGTCGGGATCGAAATAGGCGCTCTCGTCCATCGGCTTCACATTCGTGCAGGCGGAATTGGCTGCGCCTGCGCCAGGCAGGTTGCTGCGGATGTACTTGCCGGCCGAGGCCACCGTTGTGATGTCCAGCCCGGTCATCTTCACCTTGTCGCCGGGCTTCACGATGGTGCGCTTGCCGTTGCTCAGCGCCTCGTAAGAGGTCATGAACTGGGGCGGAATGATGCGGTCCCCGGGATTGGGGGAGCCGTGGTCATAGAAGTGCCCCACCGGGAACTGCCTGGCCACTTCCAGCAGCGCGCCCACGTGGTCGCCGTGGAAATGCGTGGTCCACAGGTGGTCGATCTTCGTGACGCCCGCACCGCGCAGCGTCTCGACGATGCGCGAGAGGTCGCGCTCTCCCGCATTGCCGGTGTCCACCAGCAGCGTTTCTCCGCCCGGGCCGACGTACAGCGTGGACTGCCCGCCCTCAGTGTCAATGAAGTAGATCGAAAGTGCCCTGGTCCGGTCCTGCGCGGCCGATGCCGTGCCGGCGGCGAGCATGCAGAACGTGGCGACGATGACAGCGCGCATGGCGGATCCCCCTGGATGAATCAGCCGATTATGCAACAGCCGCGAGCCACGGGTATGCGGCGCGGGCCGCGTGGCGCTTCAGCCTGCGGCGCGCTGCTGTGCGAACACGCCGGTCTCCAGCTTGCGATATTCGGCCGCTGCGGCCATGTGGATCCGGTCCCGGCCCAGGGTCTTGGCCGTGTACAGGGCTTCGTCGGCAAGCTGCACGGCACCGCGCGGATCGCGCGTGGATGAGGGCTCGATGGCGGCGACGCCCACGCTCACGGTCACCACGCGCGCGCCGTGCGCGCCACGGTGTTCGATGTTCATTGCGCTGACCGCGACGCGGATGCGGTCGGCGATGTCCCGTGTGCTGTCCGGGTCGCTGTCATACAGGATCACGGCGAATTCCTCGCCGCCGTAGCGGGCGAGCATGTCCAGCGGCCGGAAGATCTGCGCCTGCACGGCCTGCGCCACCCGCCGCAGGGCGGTATCGCCGGCCTGGTGCCCGTAGCGGTCGTTGAAGGCCTTGAAGTGGTCCACGTCGATCATCAGCAGCGAAAGCCCCCGGCCGTCGCGGATCGCCTGCTGCCACAGCCGGGCCAGGTGCTCGTCGAACACGCGGCGGTTCTTCGCGCCGGTGAGCGCGTCATGCTCGGCGAGCTGGGCGATCAGGCGCCCTTCAAGGAAGCTGCGTCGCGACTGCTTTTCCAGCTGCCATGCGGCCACCGCGCAGGTGGCGCCGGTTACCAGCAGCAGCGAACAGGAGCGCACCAATACGCTGGGTGGCATCGAGAAGAACAGTGCCGACGCGCAGTAGGCGACAAAGGTGAGCGCCACGCACACCAGCGCCGGCCGGAAGTGCAGTCCCAGGAAGAAAAAAGGGCTGAGCACCATCACCGGCAGCACCATCAGCAGCTCGAGCTGGCCGATCGAGGCCATGCTGCCGATGCCGACCGCAGTGAATGCATTGCGCACCGGTACGACGATATTGGCGATGGGCAGGTAGCGGCGGGCGAAGGAACGGCTCCACGAAACCCATGCCAGAAGCAGGGATGACCCCACCACCGCGGCGGCGAAGAGGACGGGGGCGCCGGGAAAAGGAGGTGGCCGCGGCATGCCCGTCATCGACAGCTCTCCCAGCCGCAGGCAGATGATGAACAGCCCGAGCAGGCAGGCCATGCGGATCAGGGTGCGGGAGTCCAGCAGGCGGTTGCGGACGTATTCGGCTTCCAGCTCCGGGGTGAACCGGTTGGCCGGATCAAGCCCCGGGGACGTAAAGGTCATGGACGCAAGATAGTGCCATTGCAGGGGCAGCGGTGTGAACGGGCGCAAGGATCAGGAGCACCCCTTTTTGCGGCTACCGCAGCAGCTGCGCTGCGATGTCAGGCCGCCAGCAGGCGCCAGGCCAGCACGGCCGCCAGCACCACCACGGCGGCGATGAGCCAGCGCTGCCGGCGGTGCAAGGTCACTACTGCCTGCGAGAGTTCGGCTTGCTGCGTGGCCATGCGCTCGACCAGCTCTGCCTGGCGCTGCTCGTTCTCTTCCAGTGCGACCAGGCGCTGCGCGACATCACTTTCATCGCTGGCGCGTACCAGGGCGGATCCCGCCGGTTTGCCGCGTGCGCGGCGCAGCAGTTCCCGCGACAGATCGATGATCTGTGGCGTGAATACGATCAGCTGCTTCCAAGGCACCATCACCCAAGATTAGCCTGATCGCGCCAGCGGGTCAGTTCCTGTGCGCTGAGCCTCCATAGGCTGCCCCGGCATCCATCGGCCGGGAAAAAGGGTGCAACGTGCACCATTGCGCACGCAACGTGCAGCGTGCGGCTTCAGGAAGCGTACTATTGGCCACGAACAAGAAAACCAGGGGATTCAAGATGAAGCCCGCAGGACTCGTCGCTGGTCTCACCGCGATGCTTGCCGTAGCCGTGCTGGCCCGCGAGCCGGCCAATCCATTTGACGTGAAGCTCGCCAATGACAGGCAGGCACTGCACGTGCTGAATCGCGCGGCGTTCGGGCCGCGCCCGGGCGACCTGGAGACAGTGCGCCGTCTGGGCGTGAAGGGCTGGCTGAAGCAGCAGCTCGACCCGGCTACGGTGCCGGAGAATCCCGCGTTGCAGACCACCCTGTCACGGCTGGTCACCCTGGACATGCCCACCTGGGAGCTGTTCGAGACCACCCAGCCCCAGCAGCAGATGATGATGAGCATGGTCAATGTCCAGACCGTGCCCGCGGACGTGATGACCCGCGTGATGAACACGCCCCCGGAAGAGCGTCGCAAGGTTCTCGACTCGCTCACGCCGGAAGTACGCGCGCAGGCCCTCGCATCAATCCCCCAGCAGTACATCGAGGCCATACCGGAACTGCGCATGGAAGCAGACCGCGCGCGCCAGCAGCGACAGGAGATGCTGAGCCGCCAGCAGTCCGAACAGCAGCGCCGCCTGCGCCCGCCATTGAATGAGCTGTTTACCCCTGACCAGCTGAACCTGCTGCGGCAGGGCACCGACGAGCAGAAGTCCGCCCTGATCGCGGCGCTCGACCAGGAGAAGCGGGCGCAGGTGTTCCGTTCACTGGGACCACAGGGGGCGCAGCTGCTGCCGGCGGCCTACCGCCGCCAGGCCGTGCTGGTTGCCAATCCGCAGCAGGGCGTGATCGACGAGCTGGTCGAGGCGAAGCTGCAGCGCACGCTGTACTCGAACCGGCAGCTTGAAGAAGTGCTGGTGGATTTCTGGTTCAACCACTTCAACGTCTCCACCACCAAACCGCAGCTGCGCACCATGGTGACCAGCTACGAGCGCGACGCGATCCGTCCGCATGTGCTCGGGCGCTTCCGCGACCTGCTGCTGGCCACCGCCCGCCACCCGGCCATGCTGTTCTACCTGGACAACTACCAGTCGCAGGCGCCGCGCCCGGAACTGCTGCAGGCGATGTCGGCCGCCGGGTCCACCCTGCGCCTGCCGGGCATCAACGAGAACTACGCGCGCGAGCTGATGGAACTGCACACCCTCGGTGTAGGCGGTGGATACACACAGGAAGACGTGGTGAACGTGGCGCGCGCCTTCAGCGGCTGGTCCATCTACGATTTCAGCCGTGTCGCGGAATTCCAGTTCAACCCCGGCAACCACGACCGCAACGAGAAGGTGATCCTGGGCCAGGTGTTCCCCCGTGGCGTCGGTGAGGCCGAGGGAGTGCGCGTCATCGACCTGCTCGCGCGCCACCCTTCCACCGCCCGGTTCATCTCGCGCAAGCTGGCCCAGCGTTTCGTGGCCGATCAGCCACCGGCGGCGCTGGTGGAGCGCATGGCAGCCACCTTCACGAAGACTGACGGCGACCTGCGCGCCGTGATGGAAACCCTGCTGCTTTCGAAGGAGTTCCTGTCAGAGGGCGCGTGGCGGTCAAAGGTGAAATCCCCGCTCGAGATGGTGGTGGGAGCACTGCGCGCGGTGGATGCCGAGGTGAGCGACGCCACGGCGGTGGCACAGCGTATTGCCGACCTCGGCCAGCCGCTCTATGCCAAGGCAGAACCCACCGGCTATCCCAACACGGGGGAATCCTGGACCAACTCGGTGGCGCTGCTGGGGCGCATGAACTTCGCCGCGGCACTGTTCGAGGACAAGATCGCCGGCGTGAAGGCCGATCCGCGCGCCATCGCAAGTGGCGACATGCGCCGCTCCACGCTGGCCCTGACTGGTGTGCCTGCATCGCCAGAGGCTATTGCCGCGGTGGAGAAGGGCGCGGCCGGGCAGGCACCCACGCCGGCCCTGATGGCCACCGTGATGATCGGCTCACCCGACTTCCAGCGGAGGTAGCCATGGTCGACAGACGCCAGTTCCTGCGCGCAGCCGGAATGACCGTGGGCCTGCTGGGCTCCGCCCCGGCGTGGCTGGCGCGCGCGGCAGCACAGGAGAGGGCACGCCGCAAGGTGCTGGTCTCGGTATTCCTCCGTGGCGCCGCGGACGGCCTGAACATGGTCGTGCCGTTCTTCGAGCAACGGTACTACCAGCTGCGGCCGGCCATCTCCATTGCGCCGCCAAAGGGAGTAACCGCGCCGGCGGCGGCGGCCAGCGCATCTTCCAGCCTCCTCCCCTTGGGCCTGCCGGCGAACGTTGCGACGGCCAATACCGCCATCGACCTCGACGGCCGCTTCGCGCTGCACCCGCAGCTGCAGGCACTGAAGCCGCTGTGGGATGAGAAGCGCCTGGCAGTCGTGCAGGCCACCGGATCAGCGGATTCCTCGCGCTCGCACTTCGACGCGCAGGACTTCATGGAATCCGGCATGGAGAGCACGAAGACGGTCGACGGCTGGCTGAACCGCGCCGTGCCGGCCGGCACTGGCACCGATGCCGCGCTGCGGGCGGTAGCACTGGGCAAGCAGGTGCCGCTGAGCCTGCGTGGCAGGCACGCCGCGGTGGCTGTGGATGACCTGACGAAATTCCAGGTGGCCAACCAGGAAGCGGCTGCCATCTTCGAAAGCCTGTATGCCTCGAGCAGCGACACCGGTCTCAAGGCCCAGGGAAACAGCACCTTCGAGGCCGCGCGCATGATCGAGGCGGTGCTCAAGCAGCCTTACCAGCCCACCGGCGGGGCGCAATATGTGGGCAACCTGGGCCGCAAGCTGCGCCAGCTGGCGCAGCTGATCAAGGCGGACGTTGGCGTGGAAGTGGCCTTTGCCGACATGGATGGCTGGGACCACCACGCCAACGAGAACGGCCAGCTGCCGCAGGTGCTGAACGAACTGGGCAGTTCACTGGCGGCCTTCTCGCGCGACATGGGCACTGCCATGGCCGACGTCGTGGTGGTGACCATGTCGGAGTTCGGCCGCACCGTGAAGGAAAGCAGCCAGGGTACGGACCACGGTCACGGCGGAATGATGATGGTGCTGGGCGGCCCGGTGAGCGGCGGCAAAGTCTATGGGCAATGGCCGGGACTGGAGCCCGAGCAGCTGTTCGAAGGGCGCGACCTCGCCGTGACCACCGACTACCGGACGGTGCTGGGTGAGCTGGTGCGCGATCACCTTGGCGCGCGGCCGGAGGCTGTGTTTCCGGGTTTTTCCCTGGCGACTCCCCTCGGATTGCTCCAGGCCTGACCGCCTCAGTAACCGCGCGCCACGTCGAACACCGAGAACATCTTCTCGCCCGACGCGAAGCGGCGCATGTTCTCGCGCACCACCAGCCAGCGCAGTTCGGCCTCGCGCGCCACCTCGGTGGAAGCGCTCTGCGCCGGCGCGACCATGGCACCGGTCCAGGAGGCGAGGATCAGGTTCGGCGCATCCCACAAGGGGTGATCTTTCGTGAGCGGTGTCTGCGTGGCCCAGTTCAGTGCCGCGCTGCCAATGGTGCCGGCCTTCAGCGCCGCGGCCAGGTCCGCGGGGACGACGATGTCGGCGCGTGCCCAGTTCACGAAGATGGAATCCGGCTTCATGCGCTGGAACATCTGCGCGTTGAACAGGCCGCGGGTCTGCGGCGTGAGCGGCGCGGCGATCATCACCACGTCGGCCTGGCCGATCAGCGACGGCAGCTCCTCTGGCATGCCCACGTGGCTGACGAACTGCGGCGGATTGCGGTTGACCGGATCGGTGGCGATCACCTTCATGCCCATGGCATGGGCCATGCGTGCGATCTCGGTGCCGGCGCCGCCGAGGCCGACGATGAGCATGGTCGAGCCTTCCAGCCGCTTGCCGACGCGGCCACCGCGGCGGTTCAGGTCACGCGCGTGCTGGTTCTCCAGCGTCACGTCGATGGAGCGGGCCAGGGCGAACACGTAACCCATGCCCATCTCGGCCAGTGCGGTGTTCTTCACCTTCTGGGAGTTGGTGAGCACCACCTCGCCACGGCCCACACCGGGGATGTGTTGCAGGCAGGTGTCACCGCCGCCGCTGTTGGCGTGTACCCACCGCAATTTCGGCGCCTGGGCCATCGCGGCGGTGCAATTGACCTCCACCAGCGCGTCGGCATCGGCCAGCTGCGCAGGCAGCTCGCCGGCGCCAGGCACGCCGACCACGGTGACGCCTGCGGGCATGGCCTCTTGCAGCCAGGCGGTGCGCTCCGGCTTGTCCACCTGCACCACCAGCTTGCGCGGCTTGCTCCAGCCGGGAATCAGCTCCTTCACCGTGCGGCTGGATTCGGGGAGCTGGTATTCGTCGAGGGCCGTCTTCAGGTCCGGCTTGTCAGATGGAGCACCCGCCATGGCAAGCGTGCTGGCAGCAGCCGCCAGCGCGAAGAGCGCGGTGCGAACGGATCTGATCATTGTTTCTCCTTGCGCGGCCCGTACACGGGCAGGGGGCGGCCTCTCTCGTAGGCACCCAGGTCTGGCGCCTTCCCGGTGAAGCCGTCGTTGACATTGGGCAGTACCACACCGGCGTCCACGGCCTTTGAGCCCTGGCGCAGCGTGAAGTCGTACTCGTCCGGGCGATGGAAACGCTGTGGATCCTTCGGATCCGGCGGCGTGGCGCGCAAGAAGTCGCTGTAGTCGACCAGGATGCTGTTGCGGTCCTGGCCGGTGGCCGCCGCATAGGCCTTCAGCATGGGCAGTGCGCTGCGGCAGCCAGCACCGCAGCCGCGGCCAGCGCCCTCTGGACTCTGTTCTTTTGCACGCTCATCCCCCGAATGCGAGGCGGCAACGATACCGTCGTGACGCCGCGGGGAACAGGCTCCGGGCGAGGCGATCGGCCAGCCGGACTTCGAACAGCGTAGCGGGGCTGCTACCGGCCGGCGGTGACGGCATAATCCGCGCCACCGCATCCGGAGAGTGCACAGTGACCGATACCTTTCCCGACCGCCTCTGCGTCGATCCATCCAGCCGTTTCTACGACGAGAAGCTTCTCGCGCGGAATATCGGCATCCGCTTCAACGGGGTGGAACGCACCAATGTCGAGGAATACTGCATTTCCGAAGGCTGGATCCGTTCTGCCGTGGGCAGGACGCTGGACCGGCGCGGCAAACCGCTGACCGTCACGCTCAAGGGCACGGTCGAACCCTTCTTCAAGGACTGAGCAGGCGCCTTGCCACAGGCAGGACCAGGCTAGTGCAGCTGGCACCCGGGCTGGGTGAATGGCCCACGCTGGGGCTGGTGGCCCTCAGCTTCATCACCTCGATGGTGACTGCCACGTTCTCGCTGGGCGGCGGCTCGTTGATGATTGCCGCGATGACGCTGTTGCTGCCACCCCTTGTGGTGGTGCCGGTGCACGGCTGCGTGCAGCTGGGCAGCAACGCGGGGCGGGCCTGGCTGATGCGCAGGCACATCCGCTGGCCGTTCATCCTCTGGGTGGCGATGGGCGCTGCCATCGGCTCGGTGGTGGGTGGAAACTTCGCCAGCGCGCTGCCGGAGCGCTGGTTCGCGGCGGCCATCGGGGCATTCGTGCTGGTCACCACCTGGCTGCCGCAGCCGCGGGCGATTGCCAGCAGCCGCGTGGTGCAATTCCTGGGCGGCATCGTGGTGTCGGCGGTGGGCATGGTGGTGGGCGCGGCAGGTCCGCTGGTGGCCGCGTTCGTACGCGGCATTCCCGACCGCCAGCAGCTGGTGGCCACGCACGCCATGCTCAACACACTGGTACATGTGCTCAAGGTGGCGGTGTTTGTCAGCCTGGGGTTTGCGTTCGGGCGCTACCTGCCGCTGATCGCCGTGATGATCGGCGCCGGATTCGCCGGCACCGCCGTTGGCAGCCGGCTGCTCACGCGGGTGCCGGAGCACGTCTTCAGGCTGGGGTTCCGCATCCTGTTGAGCGCGGTTGCGCTGGAGCTGTTGCGTCGCGCCCTCTAGCAGCGGCGGAATGCGCGGATGGCTACAGCCATGCTGGCAACCACGGCCCCTCCAGCCAGATGGCGCGCGCGATCCACGCTGATACCAGGCACAGCAACACCGTCAGCGGCACGCCGATGCGCAGGAAGTCACCGAAGGTATAGCGACCCGGATGCAGGATCATCAGGTTGCCGTGGTGGCCGATGGGGGTGAGGAACGAGGCCACGGCTCCAAGGGCCACGCACACCACGAAGGGCGCCGGTGGCTGGCCGATGGCGGTGGCCATGGCGATGGCGATCGGGCCGATGAGCACCGTGGTTGCGGCATCGGAGAGGATCTGCGTGAGCAGGGCGCCTGCGACAAACATCGCGATCAGCAGCGACAGTTCGTTCCAGCCCTGCGTGAGCGCCGACAGCTGCGTGGCGAACAGCGCCGCCACGCCCGTGGACTCCATCGCCGAACCCAGTGGAATCACGCCCGCGATCATCACGAAGATGCGTACGTCGATCTCACGATAACCCTGCTCCACGCTCACGCAGCCAGCCAGCACCATGGCCACCGCGCCCGAGAGGAAGATGATGTGGGCAGGTGCGACTTCCAGTGCGGCCAGTACCACGACTCCCACCAGGATGCCCACGGCCATGCGGGATCGATGGCGCCATTTCTGCTTGGCGTCGAAGGGCACCATCATCAGGAAGCCGGTATGCCGGGCGAGCATCTCCAGACGCTCCGGGGTGCCGGAGATCACCAGCACATCGCCTTCTTCCAGTCGCACGGCGGAGAGTTCCTTCACGATGAAGGCCTGCCGCCGCCACAAGCCAACCACCACCACACCCAGTGTGCGGAAGAAATCCACATCACCGATGCTGCGCGAGGCGAATTCCGATCGTGGTCCCACCACCACCTGCACCAGTTCCCCGCTCTTCCCGCCACCGCCTTCCTCGCCGTACTTGGCGATGGCGTTGAGGGCCAGGCCCGGCTGTTCCTTGAAGGACTTCAGGTCTTCCGGCGAGGCGCGTACCAGCAGCACGTCACCGGCGGCCAGCGGGGAATCGCGGGGGGTCACGCGCACGCCATTGCGAAGGCGGTCGACAACCAGCAGGTCCGACGGGTTTGCGGCGCAGAAATCTGCCAGCGACTTGCCGATCCAGGGGGAGTTCTGCTTCACCAGCAGTTCCGTGTAGTACTGCTCCAGGCGCAGGTAATACTGGTCCGAGGTCCCGGTGCGCCGCGGGATCACCCAGCGCATCAGCAACAGGCACAGGATGCCGGTGACCACCAGCGCGGCGCCGATCGGGGTGATATCGAAGATCTCCAGGCCCTCGCCGGTCTGCCGGCGCAGCATGTCGCCGGCCAGCAGGAAGGCTGGCGCGCTGAACAGGGTGAGCGTGGTACCGAGGGAAGCGGCCAGCGACATCGGCATCAGCAGCCGCGACGCGGGGATCTGGTAGTCGCGCGCGAAGCGCATCACGATGGGCAGCATCATCGCGGTGACCATCAGGTGGTGCGAGAAGGCCGCCAGCAGCGCCACCGCCGGCATCAGCACCAGGATGGCGCGGGTTTCGCTGCGACCGGCGGCGGTGCTGATCAGGTGACCGATGCGGTCCGTCACGCCGGTGGCTGAAAGCGCCGCCGCCATCACGAACACCGAGGCCACGATGATCGCCGGTTCGCTGATGAACCCTGAAAGTGCCTCCTGTGGCTGCAGCAGCCCGGTGAAGGTCAGCGACAGCAGGACCAGCATGGCGGTCACATCGATCCGCGGCCGGCCGCGGACGAACAGCACCAGGGCGGTAACCAGAATGGCCAGGAAGGTGGCCTGGTCCGCATCAAGCCCGCCCGGCAGCGTCAATTCCCCCAAGTTCCCTCTCCCGCAGCCTCCAGCGCCGGGAGTCTAGGGGAGGCGCAGGGGTGGCGGGTGGGGAACGTGGCGATTGCGCACGTAGGAGGTATCCTCGCCTGCGTTCTGCAATCGGGAGCAACACCATGGCCTGGGTAGGCATCGTCATCATCATCGCCCTCTTTGAATTCTTCGGCTTCGGCCTGGCCGTGGCAAAGGCCCGCGGCCGCTATGGCTGCCCCGCGCCGGCGACCTCGGGCCACGAGATGTTCGAGCGCTACTTCCGCGTGCAGATGAACACGCTGGAGCAGCTGGTGGTCTTCATTCCTGCCATCGTGCTTTTCGCCTGGGTGTTCGATCCCCGCTGGGCGGCGGCCATCGGCGTGGTGTGGATTCTCGGGCGGCTGGTGTATTTCCGCAGCTACGTGCGTGATCCACGCTCGCGTGCACTGGGCTTTGCGATGACCGCGCTGCCGTCCCTCGGCATGCTGGCGGCGGCCCTTGTGGGGCTGGTCGCCGGATTGATACGGTCCGCCAATTGAACGGGAGAACTGCATGTCCCACCTTCCCAGTGCCTGCCTGGTAGCCGGACTGATGCTGGCTGCCTGCACACCCTCCGGACCGACACCACCCGATGACCCGCATGTGTGGCTGGAGGACATCGAGGGCAAGGAGGCACTCGACTGGGTGCGGGAGCGCAATGCAAAGGCCGAAGCGGAGCTTGCCGCCTCGGAGGACTTCCGCCGCATGGAGTCGGACATCCTCGCCATCCTCGACTCGGACGCGAAGATTCCGGCCGTGGAGAAGATCGGCGGGCATTACTACAACTTCTGGAAGGACAGGAACCACGAACGGGGCATCTGGCGCCGCACTTCGCTGCAGGAATACCGCAAGGCCAGTCCGGAGTGGGAGACCGTCCTCGATCTGGACGCACTGAATGCAGTGGAAGGCACGAAATGGGTGTGGCACGGCGCCGAATGCCTGAAGCCGGACTATCGCCGCTGCCTCATTGCACTCTCGCCCGGCGGATCCGACGCCGACGTCACGCGTGAATTCGACCTGGTCAGCAAGACCTGGGTGAAAGATGGCTTCTTCCGTCCCGAGGCCAAGGGCGCGCTCGGCTGGATCGATGAGGACACGGTGTATGTGTACACCGACTTTGGCCCCGGCACGCTTACCAGCTCCGGCTATCCAAACATCGTGAAGGAGTGGCGGCGCGGCACGCCGCTGGCCCAGGCGAAGACGGTGTACGAGGGCCGCCCCGGCGACATGTACATCGCGGCCATGCGCGACCACACCCCCGGGTACGTGCGC
Organism: Pseudomonadota bacterium; assembly: GCA_030852845.1. Classification (GTDB taxonomy): domain Bacteria; phylum Pseudomonadota; class Gammaproteobacteria; order Steroidobacterales; family Steroidobacteraceae; genus ZC4RG30. Next base: position 2,222 of record JALYWF010000126.1, on the reverse strand, counting down.
GATTTCGTCAGCCGCACCATCGCCTTCTATGAAGATGAACTCTACCTGCGCCGCAAGGATGGCAGCCTGGTGCGCATCGACGCGCCCGACTCGGCCCAGAAGTCCGTGCACAAGGACTGGCTGGTGCTGCAGCTGCGCGACCCCTGGGAGGCAGGCGGGCGTACCTGGCCAGCGGGCGCGCTGATCGCCACCGGCTTCGATGATTTCATGGCCGGGGGACGCGAATTCCTGGCGCTGTTCGAGCCCACTGACAAATCCTCGCTGGCCGCCTTCACCTGGACCCGCGACCATCTGGTGCTCAACGTGATGGAAGATGTGAAGAACCGGCTGTTCGTGCTGACGCCGCAGGAGGGGGGGTGGAAGCGCACCGCGTTCACCGGCGCGCCGGACTTCGGCACCATCGACGTGCAGGCCGTGGATGCAGATGAAAGCAACGCGGTGTGGCTGGTTTCCGCCGACTTCCTCACGCCCACCACGCTGTCGCTGGCGGAGGTGGGGCGCAAGCCGGAGGTGTTGAAGGCAAATCCTGCGTTCTTCGACGGTTCGAAGCATGTGATCGAACAGCATTTCGCCACCTCGAAAGATGGCACCCGTGTGCCTTATTTCCTGGTGCGGCCGAAGGAGCTGAAGCTCGATGGCAAGGCGCCCACGCTGCTCTACGGTTACGGCGGCTTCGAGGTGGCGATGACGCCTTCCTACTCCGGCGGCATGGGCAAGAGCTGGCTGGAGAAGGGTGGCGTCTACGTGCTGGCCAACATCCGTGGTGGTGGCGAATACGGCCCCCGCTGGCACCAGGCGGCGCTGCGCGAGAACCGGTACCGGGCCTACGAGGATTTTGCGGCCGTGGCAGATGACCTGATTGCGCGCGGCATCACCTCGCCGCAGCACCTGGGCACCATGGGCGGCAGCAATGGCGGGCTGCTGATGGGCAACATGCTGGTGCGTTATCCGGAGAAATTCGGTGCCATCGTGGTCCAGGTGCCATTGCTCGACATGCAGCGCTACAGCAAGCTGCTGGCCGGAGCATCCTGGATGGCGGAATACGGCGATCCGGATACGGCAGACTGGGAATTCATCCGCACCTTCTCGCCTTACCACCTGTTCGATGCGGCGCAGGACTACCCGCCCACGCTGTTCACCACCTCCACGCGGGATGACCGCGTGCATCCCGGGCATGCGCGCAAGATGATGGCGAAGATGGAGGCGGCGGGGAAGGACGTGCGCTACTACGAGAACATCGAGGGTGGGCACGGCGGTTCGGCGAACAACGCGCAGGCCGCGCACATGAATGCCCTGGCCTACAGCTTCCTCTGGAAACAGCTGCACCGCTGATTGCAGGAGCTTTCGCACTGCGGCGGCCATCACCGCCGCAGCTTTGCTATCTTCGCGGTTCCGCTACGGATGGAGACCTGCCATGTCCATGCGCCGCCGCACCTGCCTCGCTCTTCTGCTGCTCGCCACCACGCCAGCGTGGCCCGCGGAGCAAACTGCGCCCAACCCTTTCCAGCAGCGCGTGCTGGCCGCCATGCAGGGTGAAATCCGTACGCCGGAGGAGAAGGCCCGCGACATGAACCGCCTGCCGGTGGAGATCCTCTCGTTCTTCCGCATGCGCGAGGACATGCGCGTCATCGAGATCCTGCCGGCCGGTGGCTGGTTCACGAAGATCCTCGGGCCGGCGCTGCGTGAGAAGGGCAAGCTGTATGTCACGCATCCCGAAGGTCGCTATGCGGACCAGTTCCGCGCCATTGCGAAACTGCCCGGCCTCGACAAGGTGGAAGAAATTCCCTGGGGCGGCACGGCCAGCGGCAGCGGCGGGCCCTTTGGCCCGTCCGGGCGATGGGCGGTGGAGCCGGTGGACATGGCCGTCACCTTCCGCAACTACCACAACTTCTCGCCGGCCGATCGCGCCACGGTCAACGTGTCGGTATTCAACGCACTCAAGCCCGGTGGCTACTACGGCATCGTGGACCACACGCGGCGCCACAATGAACCCACCACGCGCGAGAACGGCCGGCGTGTCGATCCGGTGCAGGTCATCAAGGAAGTGCAGGAGGCGGGCTTTCAGCTCGTCGACTTCAGCAACCTCTACTTCCGCCCGGACGATGCCCTCACGCTTGAAGTGGGCAATCCGGCCATCAACGATCGCACGGACCGCATCGCGCTGCTGTTTCGCAAGCCGGAGCGCTGAGCCGCAAGGCGGCTGAGCCGCTGCGCCGCTGCGC
>JALYWF010000095.1 GCA_030852845.1 Pseudomonadota bacterium | reverse complement strand
GCGCCACGGTGGCCAGGGTGGCCTGCTGCACCTCGCCCAGGCTCATGAAGGTGTTGAGGATGCCGCACACCGTGCCGAAGAGTCCCACGTATGGGCTCACCGAGCCGATCGTGGCCAGGGTGGCGAGGTTGTGCTCCAGGCGTTCCAGTTCCTTCAGCTGAGCCACCTTCATCGCGCGCCGCGCGCCTTCCAGCAGCTGTTCGGACGTGCCGCCGCCCTGGCGCAGGCGGGCGAACTCGCGGAATCCCATCTCGAAGATGCTGCTCATGCCCGTGCTGCCGCCCTTGGCCTCGAGGTTGCGATACAGCGTGCCGAGGTCGCCGCCGGACCAGAAGGCGGCCTCGAAGTGGTTGGCCTCGGTGCTCGCCCTGGCCAGCACCGAGCGCTTGGCGAGGATGATGGCCCACGACCCCAGCGAGGCGATCGCCAGCATGGCCAGCACGATCTGCACCACCAGGCTGGCATCGACCACCAGGTGGACCACGGTTGCCATGTCACCGTTCATCGCACCAGCCTCGCGGCAAGTTGCGCCGGCAGGCGGCGCGGCTTGAGGGTGCCCGCTGCCACGCAGGCCACCCGGACCTGCCCTTCGGCCAGCAGCTCACCCCCGGCATTGCGGATTTCCTGCTGGAAGCTGATCGAGGCGCCACCGGTGGCCTCGGGCCTCGCCAGCACTTCGAGCATGTCGTCGAGCCGCGCGGGCTTCACGTAGCGCACCGCCAGCTCCACCACGGTAAACAGCACTCCTGCCTCCTCTGCCAGCTGCTGCTGGGAGTAACCCATTGCGCGCAGCCACTCGGTGCGGGCGCGCTCGAAGAACCGGATGTAGCCGGTATGGTAGACGACGCCGCCTGCATCGGTGTCTTCGTAGTACACCCTGACGGGCAGGCGCAGATCCGTCACTTAGGATCCTCGAACAGCGGCAACGGCGCACCTGCGCGCTCGGGAACTGCGAGCCCGAGATGCAGGTAAGCCTGGCGCGAAGCGACGCGACCGCGCGCGGTGCGCATCAGCAGGCCCCGCTGGATCAGGAAGGGCTCGACCACATCCTCGAGCGTACCGCGTTCCTCGCCGATGGAGGCGGCCAGGCTCTCGATGCCCACGGGCCCGCCATCGAACTGGTCCACGACTGTCGTCAGTACGCGACGATCGAGTGCATCCAGTCCCTTTGGATCAACGTCGAGCAGGTCGAGCGCAGCATCGGCGATGCGTTCATCGATGTGGCCATCGCCCTTCACCTGCGCGTAATCGCGGACACGGCGCAGCAGCCGGTTGGCGATGCGGGGCGTGCCGCGCGAGCGCTGCGCGATGCGGGCGGCGCCGGCAGGCGTCGCGCTCACGCCCAGGATGGCAGCCGAACGCGCGACGATCTGCGCCAGCTCGGCATCCGAATAGAAATCCAGCCGCTGCACGATGCCGAACCGGTCGCGCAGCGGCGAGGTGAGCAGCCCGGCACGGGTGGTGGCTCCAACCAGGGTGAACGGCGGCAGATTCAGCTTGATGGAACGCGCGGCCGGCCCCTCACCGATCATGATGTCCAGCTGGTAGTCCTCCATCGCCGGATAGAGGATTTCCTCCACCACCGGGCTGAGGCGATGGATCTCGTCGATGAACAGCAGGTCGCGCGGGCCGAGCTTGGTGAGCTGGGCGGCAAGGTCGCCCGGACGTTCGAGCACCGGGCCTGAGGTGTGGGACAGGTTCACGCCCAGCTCGGCGGCGAGGATCTGCGCCAGCGTGGTCTTGCCAAGGCCCGGCGGACCGAACACCAGCACATGGTCCAGTGCCTCGCCACGCGTGCGCGCAGCCTCGATGAAGAGGCCCAGCTGCGCCTTCACCGCGGGCTGGCCGACGTACTCGGCCAGCCGCCTGGGACGGATGGCGCGATCATGGCTTTCTTCCTCGCGCGTGCCGGAGGTACTGACCAGCCTGTCGTTCACGGACGCCTCATTTCATCGCCGCGCCCATCAGCGCGCCGCGGATCAGGTCTTCGGTGCTGGCGCCTTCGGTGCCGGCCTTTTCGAGCATTTTCTGCGCTTCCTGCGCCTTGTAGCCCAGTGCCAGCAGCGCCTGCAGCGCTTCCTCGCGGGGCGGCAGCGTGCGGGATCCTCCCGGCAGGGCCGGCGCATCGCGGAAGTGGTCGCGCATCTCCACCAGCAGGCGCTCGGCGGTCTTGCGGCCCACCCCCGGAATGCGCGTCAGGGCTGCCGTATCTTCGGCCGCGATGGCGGCGCGGAAGTCCGCCGCGCTCACGCCAGAGAGGATGGCCAGCGCCACCTTGGGCCCCACACCATTGACCTTCAGCAACGCGCGAAACAGCTCGCGCTCTTCCGCGGTGGTGAAACCGAACAGCAGCGAGGCATCCTCGCGCAGCACATGGTGGATGCGCAGTCGCACGCTGCTGCCAACCGGCGGCAGCGTGAGGTAGGTGGACATGGGCACCTCGACCTCATAGCCCACACCGTGACAGTCGACCAGCAGCCGGGGCGGTTCCTTCTCTGCCAGCACTCCCGCCAGCGCGCCGATCACCCGCTGCTTCCCATCGCCGCCAGGCGTCCGGCGGTGCGCCGCGCCTGGGCATGGCAGAGCGCGATCGCCAGCGCATCGGATACGTCATGTGTGGACGGCTCGCCGATGGCCAGCAGTGCCCGGACCATGTGCGCCACCTGTGCCTTGTCGGCGGCCCCGCTGCCCACCAGCGCCAGCTTCACCGCCCGCGGTGCGTACTCATACACCGCGGCGCCGCGGGCGACCACGGCGGTGAGCGCCGCGCCGCGTGCCTGGCCCAGCTTCAATGCACTGTCGGCATTGCGATGCATGAACACCCGCTCGACGGCAACCTCGTCAGGGCGGAACTGTTCCACCAGTTCGAGCAGGCGCTGGTGGATCAGGTGCAGGCGGCGCGCAAGGTCGACGCCCTTGACCTGTATGCAGCCGCTGGCCACGTGCGTCTCGCCGCGCGCATTGCAGTCGACGATGCCGTAGCCGGTACGCAGCGAGCCCGGATCAAGGCCCATCACGCGGCCGGGACGGGCCGCGGGTGCAGGCGCGGGCGCAGCGACGCTGCGCGCTTCGACCAGCCGGGCCGGATCAAATGAACGCCAGGAGCGGCTTGCATAGCGCGGCATCTGAATATGATAGCGTGACGTGGTGATCGTCACATCGTCTCCACCGGCCGGCCTGCCGGAAGCAGCGCTGGAGCCGGCAGCCACCGTCCTCGCCGAAGCCGGCACGCCGCCCGTCCTCATCGAGCGCGCACGCGAGACCGCGGGCGTCGTCCTCGATCTCACCGGCGACACGGCGCTGGCCGCGGCGGCCATGCTGCACGCAGCCCGCGACGGACAGCAAGAAGCACTGGAAATCACGGGCGCGCAGCGCCTGCGCCTTGGCGCATCCACCATGCGCCTGGCCGACCAGCTCGAGCGCCTGGGTGAGTTCCGGCTCGATGGTCGCTGGTCCAGCGGCGAACTGCTTCCCCCGGGCCAGGCCGAGACCGTGCGCAAGATGCTGCTTGCCGTGGTGGGTGATCCGCGGCTGGTCATCGCCCGCCTTGCCGGGCAGCTGGTGCGCGCCCGTCACGCACGCGAGGAAACAGCGGCCCGCCGGCGGCAGATCGCGCTTGAAGTGCAGGAACTTTACGCACCGCTGGCCAACCGGCTGGGCATCTGGGCGGTCAAGTGGGAGCTGGAAGACCTGGCCTTCCGCGAATCCCGTCCGCAGGACTACCAGCGCATCAAGGCCGCGCTGAACGAGAAGCGCCGCGACCGCGAGCAGTACATCCAGGAAGTGATCCGCAGCCTGGAAGAGGCGCTGCGCCGGGCGGGACTGGACGCGGAGGTCTCCGGGCGCCCGAAACACATCTACAGCATCTGGCGCAAGATGCAGCGCAAGCGCCTGGCCTTCGACCAGATCCTCGACCTGCGTGCGGTGCGCATCATGGTCGACACCGTGGCGGACTGCTACGCCGCACTGGGCGTGGTGCACGAACTGTGGACCTTCCTGCCGTCGGAGTTCGACGACTACATCGCCACGCCCAAGGACAATGCCTACCAGTCCATCCACACCGCCGTGCGCGGCCCGGGTGGCAAGGCCGTGGAGGTGCAGATCCGCACCCGCGAGATGCATGCCCAGGCCGAGCTGGGCGTGGCGGCGCACTGGCGTTACAAGGAAGGCGGCGCGGACCGGCGCTACGACGAGAAGATCCAGCAGGTGCGCGAGCTGCTGCACGGACCGCCGGGCGGCGCCGGGGGAGATGCCCTCACCCGACTGTCCACGGGACTGTTCGATGACCGCATCTATGCGTTGACGCCCAAGGGCGAGGTCATCGACCTGCCCCGCGGCGGCACGCCGCTGGACTTCGCCTTCCACTTGCACAGCGGGCTGGGCGAGCGCTGCCGCGGCGCGAAGATCAATGGCCGCATCACATCGCTGAACCACCCGCTGCGCAGTGGCGATGTGGTGGAGGTGATCACCGGCAAGGAGCCGGCGCCCAGCCGCGACTGGCTGTCCGAACGCGATGGTTACCTTGCCTCGCCGCGCAGCCGGGCCAAGCTGCGCGCGTACTTCCGGCGCCTGGATGAGGCGCAGGAGAGCGGAGGAAAGGCAGCGGCCGCATCGCAGTCGAAGGCCGCGGCCGCGCGCCATGCGCCGGCGCCTGCACCACAGCCCGCGCCGCCATCGGCCATTCCGAAGCGCCGCAAGGCCATTGGCGGCTCACGTTCGCCGGTGGAGATCGAGGGCGTGGGCGACCTGCCCATCACCCTGGCACGCTGCTGCGCGCCGATGCGTCCGCAGCCCATCCGCGGCTACCTGACGCTGGGGCGCGGCGTGACCATCCACCAGGCCGATTGCCCGGGCCTGGCCCGCATGGTGAAGCAGAAGCCGCAGCGCCTGCTCGAAGTGGACTGGTCCGATGCCGCCAGCAGCACCCGCATCGCGGCGCGCGTGCTGATCGAGGCCTTCGACCGCCGCGGCCTGCTGCGCGACATCTCCGACCTGATCGCCGAGGAGCGGCTGAGCATCGAGGGCGTGAGCAGCGCCACCGACCCGGCGGACCGCATCGCCCGTTTCGAGGTGCGACTCACTGTGCACGACATCAGCGAGCTCACGCGGGTGCAGCGCCGGCTGGCGCGCATCCCCAACGTCTACAAGGTGCGACGCGCGACCTAGCGGTTCAGCGTGTCGATGGCGCGCTTGTCGGCCGCCAGCGCCGCCTCGTGCACCGCTTCCGACAGCGTCGGATGCGCATGCATCGTGCGCTGCAGGTCCTCGCAGCTGGCCTGGTATTCGAGCGCGAGGCAAGCCTCTGCGATCAGCTCGCCGGCCATTGGCCCGATGATGTGCACGCCCAGCACACGGTCGCTGTCCGCATCCGCGACGATGCGCGCGAAACCGGCGGTGGCTTCCATCGCCCTGGCCCGCCCGCTGGCAATGAAGGGGAACTGGCCGATCTTCACGTTCACGCCCGCGGCGCGCGCCTGGGCCTCGGTCTGCCCCACCCAGGCGATTTCCGGTGCGGTGTAGATCACCGACGGCACCACCTCGTAATTGGTGTGGCCATAGCGGCCGGCGGCGAGCTCCGCGGCCATCACGCCCTCTTCCTTGGCCTTGTGCGCCAGCATGGGGCCACGCACGCAGTCGCCCACCGCATAGACATCGGCGGCCGCGGTGCGGCAGTGCTCATCGACCACGATGAAGCCGCGCGCGTCGATCTCCACGCCCGTGCCTTCACCCAGCAGGTCCTTGGTATACGGCCGGCGGCCGATGGCCACCACCACGCGATCGAAGCCCAGTTCCTGCTCGCCCGAGGCGTCGCTGAACTTCAGCGCCACTTCCTTGCGGGCCACCCTGGCACCGCTCACCTTGGCACCGAGGCGGATGTCGAGCCCCTGCTTGCGCAGCTGCTTGAGCGCCTCGGCGGCCAGCGGGCGATCCGCCATGGCGAGGAATTCGTCGCCGGCCTCCAGGATGGTGACCTTCGCACCCAGCCGGGCCCATACGCTGCCCAGTTCCAGGCCGATCACGCCCGCGCCAATGACGCCCAGCCGTGCGGGCACCGTGGGGAAATCCAGTGCGCCCCAGGAATCGACGATGTATTCGCCATCCTGCGGCACGCTCTTCAGTTCAGTCGGCACCGAACCGGAGGCCAGGATCACATGCTGTGCCTGCAGCGTGCGCTTGCTGCCATCGGTGGCCGTGTACTCCACCTTCTTGTCGGCGAGCAGCCGGCCATGGCCGGGCAGCCCGGTGACGCCGGCAGACTTGAACAGCGACGCGATGCCGCCGGTCATGCCCTTCACGATGCCCGCCTTGCGCTTCTGCATCGCCGCCACGTCGACCGAGGGCGTGCCCACGTTGATGCCGTGGGCCTTGAATTCATGCTGCGCGCGGTGGAACAGCTCGGAGGATTCCAGCAGCGCCTTGGAGGGAATGCAGCCGGCGTTCAGGCAGGTGCCACCAAAGGCGCTGGAACCGTCGCGGTTCTTCCAGCCATCGATGCAGGCCACCGAAAGCCCGTTCTGCGCGGCGCGAATGGCGGCAGGGTAGCCACCGGGGCCGCCCCCGATGACGATCACGTCGAACTGGTCGCTCATGCTCAGACCCCGATCAACAGGCGGCCCGGATCTTCAAGGCAATCCTTGATGGTCACCAGGAACTGCACGGCTTCGCGGCCATCGATGATGCGGTGGTCGTAGGTAAGTGCCAGGTACATCATCGGGCGCACCACGATCTGCCCGTTCACCACCACCGGCCGCTCCTGGATCTTGTGCATGCCGAGGATGGCGCTCTGCGGGGCATTGACGATGGGCGTGGACATCAGCGAGCCGAACACGCCGCCATTGGTGATGCTGAAGGTGCCGCCGGTAAGGTCTTCCATCGTCAGCGCGCCATTGCGGGCGCGCGTGGCGAAGTCACCCACCGCCTTTTCAATCTGCGCAAAGCCCAGCGCATCGGCGTCGCGCAGCACCGGCACCACCAGGCCGCGGTCGGTGGACACCGCCATGCCGATGTCGAAGAACTCGCGGTAGACGATGTCGTTGCCATCGACGGCGGCATTGACCACGGGGAAGCGCTTCAGCGCTTCGATGGTGGCCTTCACGAAGAACGAGGAGAACCCTAGCTTCACGCCATGCTGCTTCTCGAAGCGGTCCTTGTGGCGGGTACGCAGGTCCATCACGGCCTGCAGGTCCACCTCGTTGAAGGTGGTCAGCAGCGCCTGAGTGGCCTGCGCCGTCACCAGGCGCTCGGCGATGCGGGCGCGCAGGCGGGTCATCGGCACGCGCCGCTCGGTGCGGCTGCCGGCAGCGACATGCGCCAGCACATCGGACTTGGTCACTGCACCGCCGCGTCCGCTGCCGCTCACCGCTGCCACGTCGACACCGGCTTCACTGGCGGCACGCCTGGCCGCAGGACCGGACTTGCCAGTGGCGGCCGCAGGAGCAGCACTGGCCGCCGGCGCAGCGGCCTTGGCGGCGGGCGCAGCTTCCTTCGCGGCGGCCTTGGGTGCTGCAGGCTCCGCGGCCTTCGCCGCCGGCGCAGCGCCAGCCTCGATGATGGCCAGCAACTGGTCGCTGGTCACCGTGGCCCCGGCCTGCACCTTTACTTCCTTCAGCACGCCTGCCACCGGCGCCGGCACCTCGAGCACCACCTTGTCGGTCTCCAGGTCTGCCAGGTTCTCGTCACGCGCCACGGCATCCCCTGGCTTCTTGTGCCAGGTCACCAGCGTGGCATCGGCAACGGATTCAGGCAGCTTCGGAACTTTGATCTCTGTGCTCATGAAAAGCGGTATTCCCGTTGTGGAAGATCAGTTGCCCACGCGCAGCGTGGTGACGGTGGCCTCGTTGACCAGGCGTGCAGTGCTCGGACCGATGTCCAGCGCGGTGGCGTTGAGCGCGGCATCGACCAGCTCGCGCTGCTCGGAGTCGTGGATCTTGGCGATGCCGGTGGCTGGCGCCGCGGCATGCTGGCGGCCGGCGTACAGCAGCGTATGCCGGTCGCGCTGCAGGGGTCCCTCCAGGCGGTGCCGGATCTGGTACCAGGCACCCTGGTTCTGCGGCTCCTCCTGGCACCAGACGATCTGGCGCGCCTGCGGATAGCGCTTCAGCACCGCCTCGTAGGCATGGGTCGGGAAGGGATAGAGCTGTTCGATGCGCACCAGGGCCACGTTCTCCTGCCTGGCCGCGCGGCGCGCCTTCAGCAGGTCGAAATACACCTTGCCGCTGCAGAACACCACGCGGCGCACCTGCGCTGCGTCGATGGCATCCACCTCATCGATCACCGGCGAGAATCCGCCGTTGGTGAGGTCCTCGAGCCGCGACACGGACAGCTCGTGCCGCAGCAGGCTCTTGGGTGTCATCACCACCAGCGGCTTGCGCAGCGAGCGCAGCATCTGGCGGCGGAGCATGTGGAACATCTGCGCCGGCGTCGACGGCACGACCACCTGCATGTTGTTCTCCGCGCACATCTGCAGGAAGCGCTCCAGGCGCGCGGAGGAATGCTCCGGCCCCTGCCCTTCGTAGCCATGCGGCAGGAACATCGCCAGTCCGCACAGGCGTCCCCACTTGGATTCACCCGAGCTGATGAACTGGTCGATGATCACCTGCGCGCCGTTCACGAAATCGCCGAACTGCGCCTCCCAGATCACCAGCGCCGCGGGGTTGGTGGTCGAGTAGCCATACTCGAAGCCCAGCACCGCTTCCTCCGACAGCACCGAGTCGGTCACCACGAAGCGCGGCTGCCCGGCGCTCATGTGCTGCAGCGGAACCCAGCTGCTGCCGTCGTTCTGGTTGTGGAGCACGGCATGGCGATGGAAGAAGGTGCCACGTCCGCTGTCCTGGCCGGTGATGCGGATGGGGCATCCATCCTCCAGCAGCGAGGCGTACGCCAGGATCTCGGCGCAGCCCCAGTCCAGCGGCATCTCGCCCGCCAGCATCTTGCGGCGGTTGGCATAGACCTGCTCCACGCGCGGATGCAGCTTCACGCCCTCGGGCACCTCGACGGTGCGCGGGCCGAGCTTGGCCAGCCGTTCGGCATCGATGGCCGTGTGGCTGGCATCGCTCCAGTCGGTATTGAGGAAGCGCGTCCAGTCCACCGTGTACTGGTTGCCGATCAGTCCCAGCGACGCGGGCACCGGCGACTTGCCGGCATCCAGGCCCGCGCGGTACTCCTCGACGAACGCATCGGCGTCCTTCTGGCTGATCACGCCCTGCGCGGCCAGCTGCGCGGCATAGATCTGCCGCACCGTGGGATGCTGGCGGATCTTCGAATACATCACCGGCTGCGTGGCGGCAGGCTCGTCGGCCTCGTTGTGGCCCAGGCGCCGGTAGCACACCAGGTCGATCACCACGTCCTTGCGGAACTTCATGCGATAGGCCAGCGCCTGGCGCGTGACGAACACCACCGCTTCCGGATCGTCGGCATTCACGTGGAAGATCGGCGCTTCCAGCATCTTGGCCACGTCGCTGCAGTACATCGTCGAGCGGGTGTCGCGCGGATCGCTGGTGGTGAAGCCGATCTGGTTGTTGATGATCATGTGCACGGTGCCGCCGGTGTAGAAGGCGCGCGCCTGCGACAGCTGCAGCGTCTCCATCACCACGCCCTGGCCGGCGAAGGCCGAGTCGCCATGCACCAGCACCGGCACCACGCGGGCATCACCGTCGGCGCCGCGGCGTTCCTGGCGCGCGCGCACCGAGCCCTCGACCACCGGGTTCACCACCTCCAGGTGCGAGGGATTGAACGCCAGCGCCACATGCACATTGCCGCCCGGCGTGCGCAGGTCCGAGGAGAAACCCTTGTGGTACTTCACGTCGCCCGAACCCTTCAGGTGCGCGATGTCGTAGCGGCCCTCGAATTCGGAGAACAGGTCGGCGGGGCTCTTGCCCAGCACGTTGACCAGCACACTCAGGCGTCCGCGATGGGCCATGCCGATCACGAATTCTTCCACGCCCATCTGCCCGCCCTGCTGCACCAGGTCATTGAGCATGGGGATGAATGAGTCGCCGCCTTCCAGCGAGAAGCGCTTCTGGCCCACATACCTGGTATGCAGGAAGCGCTCCAGGCCCTCGGCCGCCGTGAGCTGCCGCAGGATGTTGACGCGCTCCTCATTGCTCAACTTGCCGTGCGCGCGGCCAGCCAGGAACTGGTCCTGCAGCCACAGCCGCTCGTCGGTGTTGGAGACATGCGCGAACTCGGCGCCGATGGTGCCGGCGAACACCTGCTCCAGCAGCGCGATGATGTCGCGCAGCTTCGCACGGCGCGGGATCGCCTCCACGCGGCTGGCGGTGTAGAACTCGGTATCCAGGTCCTCATCGCCGAGGCCCATGTACGCCAGTTCCATCAGCTTCGGCTTCGGCCGTTCCATCAGGCCCAGCGGATCCACCTTGGCGATCAGGTGTCCGCGATTCATGTAGATCTGGATCAGGCGCGACACCGCTGCCTGCTTCTCGTTCTGCGGTGCGGCCACGCCGGCAGCAGCCACGCGCGGTTGCTGGGCGCGCTGCGCCAGCTCACGCACTAGTGGCCCGTGCGCAGTGTCACCGGCCGCGCCGGGCAGCGCAGCGAAGTACTTGCGCCAGTCCGCGGGCAGTTCCTCGCCCGCCAGGTAGCGCTCATACAGCTCTTCTATATAAGCTGAATTGCCGCCCCACAGCGCCGTGGTGGCCTGCTGTGCCGAAAGGGCATTCTTGGTGCCGCTCAAGCCCTTGTTCTGGCTCATGGAAATCCGGGTGGAGTTGTCAGGCGCGCTAGTCTAAAGGATGCCTAGTCAGAGACGAAATCGGACAGCGCCCGCTTTTCGGACCAGAACCGCTTTCCATACCGGATCCGGCGCGGACCCATACCCGCTCCGGGGTGAATCCGGTCACGCATGGGCGACTTAGCTGATACCCAAGTCGCATTAACGCCCTCTGCTAGACTGCGCGGCCGGTTATAAGCCGGTGACTTTCCTTTCCGCAAGCCGATGAGCACGAACGTCCGCCTCACCCACCTGCAGCGCCTCGAAGCCGAGGCCATCCACATCATGCGCGAGGTGGTCGCCGAGTGCGAAAAGCCGGTGATGCTGTACTCCATCGGCAAGGACAGCTCGGTGATGCTGCACCTGGCGATGAAGGCCTTTTATCCGGCCAAACCGCCCTTTCCCTTCCTGCACGTGGACACCACGTGGAAGTTCCGGGAAATGATCGCCTTCCGCGACGCCACGGCGAAGCGGCTGGGCTTCGAGCTGCTGGTGCACATCAACCCGGAAGGGCTGGCCCGCGGCATCGGTCCCTTCACGCATGGCTCGGCCGTGCATACCGACGTGATGAAGACCCAGGCGCTCAAGCAGGCGCTGGACCAGCATGGCTTCGATGCCGCCTTCGGCGGCGCCCGCCGCGACGAGGAAAAGTCGCGCGCCAAGGAGCGCGTGTTCTCCTTCCGCTCGGCCCAGCACCGCTGGGATCCCAAGCGCCAGCGCCCGGAGTTGTGGAAGCTGTACAACGCGCGCAAGCACAAGGGGGAATCCCTGCGCGTGTTCCCGCTGTCCAACTGGACCGAACTGGACATCTGGCAGTACATCCACCAGCAGGAAATCCCCATCGTGCCGCTGTATTTCGCCGCGCCGCGACCCGTGGTGAAGCGCGACGGCGCGCTGATCATGGTCGACGACGAGCGCATGCCGCTGCAGCCGGGCGAGAAGCCGGAGATGAAGAACGTGCGTTTCCGCACGCTGGGCTGCTACCCCCTCACCGGGGCGGTGGAAAGCAATGCCACCACCCTGCCCGAAGTGATCCAGGAAATGCTGCTGACCACCAGTTCCGAGCGCCAGGGCCGCGTGATCGACCACGATTCGGCCGCGTCGATGGAGAAGAAGAAGCAGGAGGGCTATTTCTGATGTCGCCCGCCTTCAGCACCTGTGTCCTTGCCGGCGAGGGCTACTTCTAGATGGCCCACGCGATCGACCTCTCCGACCAGGACATCCTCTCCTACCTGCGCACCCACGAGCACAAGGACCTGCTGCGCTTCATCACCTGCGGCAGCGTGGATGATGGCAAGAGCACGCTGATCGGCCGGCTGCTGTACGAATCCAAGCTCGTCTACGAGGACCAGCTGGCGCAGCTGGCTGCCGACTCGAAGAAGGTCGGCACCCAGGGCGAGGACCTGGACTTCGCCCTGCTGGTCGACGGCCTGGCCGCCGAGCGCGAGCAGGGCATCACCATCGACGTGGCCTACCGCTTCTTCTCCACCGAAAAGCGCAAGTTCATCGTGGCCGACACCCCGGGCCACGAGCAGTACACGCGAAACATGGTCACCGGCGCCTCCACGGCCGACCTGGCGGTGATCCTCATCGATGCGCGCAAGGGCGTGCTCACGCAGACGCGCCGGCACAGCTACATCGTTTCGCTGCTGGGCATCCGCCACGTGGTGCTGGCGGTGAACAAGATGGATGCGGTGGGCTACCAGCAGTCCACCTACGACGCCATCGTCGCCGAGTACCAGGCCTTTGCGCGCCAGCTCGGCCTGGTCAACATCACCTGCATTCCCATGTCGGCCCTGAAGGGCGACAACATGACCGAGCGCAGCGGCAACATGCCCTGGTACCAGGGTCCGGCGCTGCTGCAGCACCTGGAAACCGTGCAGGTGGAGGACGACCTGCAGAACCTGCCGCTGCGCCTGCCGGTGCAGTGGGTGAACCGTCCCAACCAGGATTTCCGCGGTTTTGCCGGCCAGATCGCCGGTGGCAAGGTGACGGTGGGTGAACGCATCCGCGCCCTGCCCGCCGGGGTGGAGGCGCGCGTGGCGCGCATCGTCACGCAGGATGGTGACCTGCAGCAGGCCGTGGCCGGACAGTCGGTCACCCTGACACTGGACCGCGAGATCGACATCTCGCGCGGCGACCTGATCGCCGCTGCCACCGACCTGCCCGAGGTGGCCGACCAGTTCCTCACCACGCTGATCTGGATGCACGAGCAGCCCATGCTGCCCGGCCGTCAGTACCTGCTGAAGGTCGGCACGCGCATCGTGAATGCGACCATCTCCACGCCGCGCCACCGCGTGAACGTGAACACGCTGGACGAGCAGGCCGCGCAGCAGCTGGAACTCAACGAGATCGGCCTCTGCCAGGTGAGCCTGGACCGCCCGATCGCCTTCGACCTGTATTCGCGCAACCGCGAGACCGGCGGTTTCATCCTCATCGACAAGCTGTCGAACGACACGGTTGGCGCCGGCCTGCTGCAGTCTGCGCTGCGCCGCGCCGACAACGTGCACTGGCAGGCCCTGGACGTGGACCGCGCCGCCCGCTCGCAGCAGAAGGGCCAGCGCGCCTGCGCACTGTGGTTCACCGGCCTTTCGGGCTCGGGCAAGTCCACCATCGCCAACCTGGTGGAAAAGCGCCTGCATTCGCTGGGCCGCCACACCTACCTGCTGGATGGAGACAACATCCGCCACGGCCTGAACCGCGACCTGGGGTTCACCGATGCCGACCGCGTGGAGAACATCCGCCGCGTGGCCGAGGTCGCACGCCTGATGGTGGATGCGGGCCTGATCGTGCTGGTGTCCTTCATCTCCCCGTTCCGCTCCGAGCGGCGCATGGCGCGCGGGCTGCTGGGCGAGGGCGAGTTCTACGAGATCTTCGTGGACACGCCACTGGCCGAGGCGGAAAAACGCGATCCGAAGGGGCTGTACCGCAAGGCGCGCAGCGGCCAGCTGCCCAACTTCACCGGCATCGACTCGCCCTACGAACCGCCGGAGTCGCCGGAGATCACCATCCGCACTGCCGAGGAGACCGCAGCTGCGGCCGCCGAGCGCATCATCGACGAACTCGACAAGGCCGGTGTGATTGCCTATGCCTACAACAATCCCCTCGCCGGACTCTGAGCTGTTGCCCGCGGTGCGCGCCATCGCGCGCGCCGCCGGCCAGCAGATCCTCGAGGTGTATGGCACCGACTTCCAGTCCCAGGCCAAGGCCGACGACTCCCCTCTCACCGAGGCCGACCTGCGTGCCCACCACCTGATCGCCGCCGAACTGGCCCGCCTCACGCCCACGCTGCCACTGCTCTCGGAGGAGTCGGCGGAAGCCGTCACTTGGGAAGAGCGCCGCCACTGGCACAGTTACTGGCTGGTGGATCCGCTGGATGGCACCAAGGAATTCATTGCCCGCAATGGCGAGTTCACCGTCAACATCGCGCTGATCCGCGACCACCGCCCGGTGCTGGGCGTGGTGCACATCCCGGTATCAGACACCACCTATTCGGGAATCCCCGGCATAGGCGCCTGGCGCGAGAATGGTGAACGCCCGCCGCTGCCCATCGCCGCCAGGCGCGTGGCCATTCCGCCCTTCCAGGTGCTGGGCAGCCGCTCGCATGAATCGCCCAAGCTGGCTGCCGCGCTGGCCGGGCTCGGACCGCACGAACTGCGCGCCGCCGGCAGTTCCATCAAGCTGTGCCTGGTGGCCGATGGCGCCGCCGACCTGTATCCCCGGCTTGGCGGTTCGTCTGAATGGGATATCGCGGCAGGCCAGGCCATTGTTGAAGCAGCCGGCGGGCAGGTGGTGAGCCTCGTGGATGGCCTCGCCCTTCGCTACAACAAGCCGGAGCTGCTGAACCCGAAGTTCCTGGCCTACGGCGATCCGCAGTTCTGGCGGCGCTGGCCGCGCTGAGCCGCGCGTCTATTGCGCGACGCGCGCGGCATCGATGCGGAAACGCACGCTGCCCAGCTGTTCGGCACTCAGGCCTGCCAGACCGGCATCCGCCGCCACCTGCGCGCCTGAGGCCAGCGGCCCGCGAATCGTCACTTCCTTGCCCTGCGCCGCGATCCTGCCGTCAGCTCCCACGCGCACAGGCGTGATCACGATGCCGGACAGTGCCACCGGTGCGCGGTTCTGCACCGCCATCACCGGCCTCCCCTGCCCGTCACGCACCAGCTCTGCGGCCACGTAATTGCCGGGGTTGCGGGGCAGGTCCACCAGCACTGCCTCGCGCGTCGCCTCCTGCCCGATGCTGCTGTCCGAAGAGGCGGCCGCCTGGTAGTACTTCATCGCGCCATCGACGTCGCCCGCATCGCGCAGCAGGTTGCCCAGGTAGAGCGCCGCGGGCGCAGTAGGCAGCAGCTCGTAGCTGCGCTGCAGGCTCTGCCGCGCCTGGGTCTTGTTGCCGAGGCGGTATTGCGCCACACCGGCACCCAGCCACGAGCCGAAGTAGTCGTCGTTGTTCTGCTGTGCGCGCTGGAAATGCGCCAGCGACTCCTGGTATTTCTTCTCGTTGACCGCGATGTCGCCCAGCAGCTGATGGAACTGCGCTTCACGCGGCACCAGGCGCGCCGCCTCGCTGGCCAGGGCTTTGGCCGTGGCAACGTCCTTCTTCTGCATCGCGGCCAGGGCCTGGTCGTACTTGTCGTATGCGGGCTTCATCTGCAGCAGCGGAGCCATCTTCGCCTGGAAGCGCTGCTGCCCGAGATCACCCCCGGCGCCGAGCTGGGCCGCAGTCTCGCGGTTCTTCTGCACCCGCTCTTCCGAAGGAGGATGCGAGGCGAAAAGTCCTTCCAGCCAGCCGGACTTGCGCCCCTCGGAAAGTCGCACGAAGGTCTCCTGCAGGCTCACCGCGGCGGCAGGATCGTAGCCGGCCGCCTTCATCAGCCGGGTGCCATACAGATCACTTTCCAGCTCCGCGCCGCGACCGTAGCGGGTATGGATCAGCTGCACGCCCACGCTGGCACCGGTGAGCAGCAGGCCGGCGGTCTGCTCGTCCACGTCGCCCATCACCGCGCCGATCTGCGCCGCCACCAGCCCCACCTGCGAAATGGTGCCGCGCTCCTGCGCCTGCGCGCCGTGGCGCGCCAGCGAGTGCACTATTTCATGCCCCAGCACCGCGGCAAGCTCGGCCTCGTTGCGCAGCTCTGTCAGCAGGCCTCGATTGATGGCGATCTTGCCGCCGGGCAGCGCCCAGGCATTGGGCACCGAATTGTTCAGCACCGTGAATTCGAACGGCAGGTCGCGCGGCTTGACCAGGATGCCATCGGTCACCGCTACCAGCTTCTGGCCGACCTCGTTCACATAGGCGGTCAGCTCGGGCAGCACCTCGTAGTCGCCGCCCTCGCTCTGGCGCATGGGCGCGTAATTCTGCTGCCCGATCTGGATTTCCTGCGCCTGGGAGACGAACTGGATTTCGCGCTTGCCGGTCACCGGATTGGTGCCGCAGGCCACCGCCAGCAGCAGCACGGCACACAGGTAGGCGGGTCGGATTCGCGTTTTCATGTTGTGGCACCTTGCTCCAGCCTGTGTCCGGGATGTTACCCGCGGCGCCCTGCAGCCACCACGGACGGAAGCCACGGCACCGCCGCAGCATCGTCCTACAGCAGGTTGCAGCATTGCCCGCAAAGATGGCGCCCCCGCCGGGAATTGAACCCAGACCTGCCCCTTAGGAGGGGGCCGTTGTATCCGTTCAACTACAGGGGCTTGTGAAGGGCGCAATGATAACCTGCGCGTATGAATCCACAGAACATCGCGCTGGTATTTGCCGGCGCGGGCACCGGTGGCGTGGTGCGACTGATGCTCAACCACTGGCTCAATCCACTATTTGGCCCCATGCCACTGGGCACACTGGCCGCCAATGTCGTCGGTTGCGGGGCGGCCGGTGCATTGCTGGGCCTGCTGGGTGCTCGGGCCGATCTCGATCCACTGCTGCGACCCCTGCTGCTGGTCGGTTTCCTCGGCGGGCTGACCACTTTCTCTGCCTATTCGCTCGAAGTGGTGCAGTCGCTGGATGCACAGCGCGTGTGGCTGGCCACCGGCATCGCACTGGTGCACGTGTGCGCCTCGGTGGCAGCAGCGATCGCCGGTCTGCTTGCCACGCGCGCCCTGCTCACCAGCTGAGGGCAGGCGCGCGGGCGAATGCGGATTCAGCGCGTGAGGATCACCAGGCCCCACGGGCTCTCGCCAACCGGGATCCGCTGCGTCACCTGCATGGTGGCGGCATCCACCACCGACACATCATGGGAACTGCCATTGGCGGTGAACAGGGTGCCGCCATCCGGACTGATGGCCACGCCCCAGGGCCTCGGCCCCACTTCGACCGAAGCCTTCTGCGCACCCGTTTCCACGTCGATGGCCACCAGGGTCTTGCCGCGGCCTGTCACGGTGTAGAGCAGCTTGCCGTCATGGGACACCGTCATGCCCACGGGCCGCACCATGGAATCACCTTCCAGCTTCCAGGTGTGCAGCACCTTGTGCGCGCGGGCATCGGCCACGGTAATCGTGCCGCTGTTCTCGCCGGAGATGAAGGCGAACGCACCATCGTCGCTGAACTCGGTGAATCGCGGCCGTTCGCCCACATCCAGCGTGGCCACCACCTTGTCGGTGCTGGTGTCGATCACCGCGATCTGGTGGTCCTCTTCCGAAGACATGTACACCCAGCGTCCGTCCGGGCTCAGCGTGACGCCCTCGGGCTCGCCGCCCACGGGCAGGCTGGCAATCTCGCGCCCCGTGGCCGCATCGAGGATGACGGCCTGGCCGGTGTCCTCGCTGGCGATGTACAGCTTGGTGCCATCGCTGCTCACCGCCAGCTGCTCGGGATCGGACACGCCTCGCAGCACGGTTTTCAGCGTGAGGGTTTCCAGGTCGACCACGCCGATGCCATCGGCGCCCTTGTCCGCCGGAGGCAGCGTGTCCTCGTCCACGCCGGGTGGCGCGATGGGTGATCCGCTCAACGCCACGTACAGCAGCTTGTGGTCAGGGGAAAACTTCAGGCCGCGGGGCCGCTTGCCCAGCGGCAGCATCACCAGCAGCTGGCGGCTCGGCCCATCGATCACGGCCAGCTCACCGGAACGCTCGTTGGTCACCAGCACCCGGTAGCTACCGGCTTCCAGGGGCGGCACTTCACCCGGCTGGTACAGCGGCATCGGCGGCGAGTAGACAGGACCGGCAGCGGGCGCGGCGTTCCCTTCGGGAGGGGAAGATCTGCCGCAGGCTGCCAGCAGCAGCATTGGCAGGAGGATGGCGGTACAGCGGATGCCGGCGGACCTGTGACCCTGGTGCATGAGTGCGCGGGACCTCTTGAGCAAAAACTTTGGGGGGCCTGACTGTAGCGGACCGGTCCGCCGGGAGCCCCATCCACCGGAATGATCGGGAATTTTTCCCTGCGTTCGGCTGGCGCAGTGCGGTGGCTGCCCCTAGAATACGCGCCCTCGCGTGGGGCGGTAGCTCAGTTGGGAGAGCGTCGCGTTCGCAATGCGAAGGTCGAGGGTTCGATCCCCTTCCGCTCCACCAGTTTTTCCCTTCCCAGAAAAAACCCGGTTGCCCTCAAGGCGCCGGTGTCTTTGGCACCAGGCCCAGGCGGGCAGCAGCGTGCAACAGCTGCACCGCAGTGCCCGCACCCAGCTTCTGCCGCAAGGCCGATTGATGGTTGGCCACCGTCTTGGCCGTGAGCCCCAGGCTGCGGGCGATCTCACCCACCGGCTTGCCATCCACCAGCATGCGCAGCACCTCGAACTCGCGCGGTGACAGCGCGCCGGCCACATCGCCCTCCGGAGCAAGGCTGCGCAGCGCCAGCTCCTGCGCCACCGCCGGGACGATGTAGGGTTTGCCTGCCGCCACCGCCAGCACGGCTTCCACCAGCACCTGGGGTGCCGCGGCCTTGGTGACATAGCCGCGTGCACCTGCCTGCAGGGCCCGCGTGGCAAATACCGGATCCTCGTACATGCTGAACATCAGCACGCGCGCCTCGGGCTCGCGTGCACGGATGCGTCGCAGGGCCTCGATGCCGCTGGCGCCGGGCAGCGAGATATCCATCACCGTCACCTGCGGGCGATGCTCCTGCCAGGCCAGGTAGGCAGTCTGCGCATCGGCCGCCTCGCCCACCACGCGGATGCTGGGACTCTTCTCGAGCAGGCGCCGGTAGCCTTCGCGCACCACTGCGTGGTCATCGACCAGCAGCACTGTCACTGCCTCGCCCACGCATCCTCCTCGCGCACCGGGAATTCGATGCGGATCGTGACACCCTGTCCGGGGGCGGACAACAACTCGAACTGCCCGCCCAGCAATGCCGCACGCTCACGCATGCCGGTGAGCCCGCTGCCCTGGCGATCCGCACTCGCGGTATCGAAACCCTGCCCGTCGTCACGCATCTCCAGCAGCACGCCGACGCCTGCGCCGCGGGTGAGGTCGATGTAGAAATGACCTGCGCGTGCATGACGCACGCAGTTGGTGAGCGCCTCCTGCACGATGCGGTACAGCGCCAGGCTCAGCGTCTCGCCCAGCTGGTCGAGCTCACCGGCCATCGACAGCTGCACGGTGAGGCCCGGGTGCGACCGCCGCCAGCGATCCACGCAGGCTTCCAGTGCGGCCGACAGGCCCAGCTCGTCCAGCGCCGGCGGCCTCAGGCTGCGGACCAGATCCCCGGCGGCGCCATACACGCGGTCGACGCTGGTGGCGATGCGCTGCGCAGCGCCGGGATCCGGCAGCGCCAGCACATCGAGCTTGATGGCATTGAGCGTCTGGCCCAGCTCATCGTGCAGCTCGCGCGCGAGGCGGCGGCGCTCCTCTTCCTGCACTCCGATGAGACGGCGGACCAGCCGCCGGTTCTCGGCCAGGGCACCGCGCAGCTGGGCATGCCTGCGCGCGTACAGCACCACCATGGCCAGTGCAAACACCAGCAATGCGCTGGGCCATTCGTCCAGCTCGAAATGCTCCCACCGGCGCGTGGCATCGAACAGCAGCTCGTGCAGTTCAACCTGTGCCGCCGCCACAGCCGCCAGCAGGGCGAGGCTCACCGCGATGGCAAGGTCGCGCCACAGCGAATCGCGGGAAATCCAGCGCAGCATGTGTGTGTCCATGGCGCATGATAGGCAGTGATCAACGCCGCCTGTATTCCCGTGCGGGAAGAATTCCCGGCCGCTGGCGGGAAGGGGTGGGCTGGCTGCGGCCGGCGGCCACCCGGACAATGTCCGGCTGGCAAGATGTGACTGTTTTTTCGGGGGCTCACACACCGATGCAATCCATGATCCGGGCCGCGCAGCGCGCCGCCCTGCTGCTGCCCTGCGTGGGCCTTGTCCAGGCTGCTGATGCGCCGTCGGATGAAATCCTCGCCGAGGTTGTCGTCACCGCTCCCTATGGCGGCTCGATGTCGCGTGACCGGGTGCCGGCGCGCGTGCAGACCGCCAGCGTCGAGGAGATCGATTCGCTGCAGCCGCTGGACATCACCGAGCTGCTCAACCGCGGCTTCGGCAGCGTGAGCATCAACCACGCACAGAACAATCCCCTGCAGCCGGACCTGAACTTCCGTGGCCAGACTGCCTCGCCGCTGCTGGGCCTGCCCCAGGGCATCTCGGTGTACGCCAATGGCGTGCGCATGAACGAGACCTTCGGCGATACGGTGAACTGGGACCTGCTGCCGCTGTCGGCGATCCAGAGCGTGCAGCTGCTGGCCGGCACCAACCCGGTGTTCGGCCTCAACACGCTGGGTGGCGCGTTGTCGTTGCGCATGAAGGATGGCTTCAGCTACGAGGGCACCGGCCTCGAAGGCTGGGGTGGCTCCTTCGCCCGCCGTGGCGGCTCGGTGCAGCATGGCGGCAACAACGGCACCTGGGGCTGGTACGGCAACCTCGACTATTTCGCCGAGGATGGCTGGCGTGACTTCTCCCGGTCCGAGGCGCTGCGCGGACTGGGCACGCTCAGCTACCGCGAAGCAGAGAACGCCTTCGACCTCTCCTTCGCCCATGCCGACAGCAAGTTGCGCGGCAATGGCGCCTCGCCCGTGGAGCTGCTGGAGCAGGACCGCAAGGCGGTGTTCACGCATCCGGACCTCACGGACAACAAGCTCACGCAGGTGATTGCTTCCGGGTCCACCTCGCTCAGTGACCAGCTGCGGCTTTCCGGCAATGCCTTCTTACGCAACCTGCGTACCCGCAGCTTCAACGGCGACGGCACGATCTTCGAGGAATGCGACATCGGCGGCGAGGAGCTGCTGGTGGAGGAAGACTTCGAAGACGCGGATGACAGCGGCACCTGCAACGATGGCGACCTCTACACGCTGGTGCTCGATCCGCAAGGCGAGGTCATCGAGGCCGAGCTCGACGACGAGGAGCTCAACGCCGTGAACAACATCGGCCGCCGCCGCCAGAAGAGCTACGGCAGCTCGGCACAGCTTTCGCACCAGATGGACCTGGATGCAGGCCGCAGCAACGACTTCACGCTGGGCGCCGCCTGGCAGCACGGCAAGAGCAGCTTCGACGCCGTAGTCGAGGTGGCGCAGCTGGAAGAGGACCGCTCCACCACGCGCACGGGCATCTTCGCCGATGAGTTCCGCACCGAAGTGGACAGCAAGGTGGAGACCTGGAGCCTGTACGCGGCAGACACGCTGGACCTCACCTCCAACCTGTCGCTGACCGCCGCCGCGCGCTTCGACACCACACGCATCTCGCTGGCCGATCGCAGCGGCCAGAGCCCGGAGCTCGACGGACGCCATCGCTTCAGCCGCGTGAATCCCGCACTGGGCCTGACCTGGCGCGGCACCTCGGGCGTGGTCGCCTACATCAGCCTGGCGCAGGCCAGCCGCGCACCGACGGCCGTAGAGCTGGCCTGCGCGGACGAGGACGCACCCTGCAGCCTGCCCAACGCCTTCCTCGCCGACCCGCCTCTGGATGAAGTGGTAGCGCGCAGTGCGGAGCTGGGCCTGCGTGGCCGCCTGGAGAATGGCATCGCCTGGCATGCCGGCCTGTTCCACACGGTGAACAAGGACGACATCCTGTTCCAGACCACCGGCGGCGCCCAGGCCAACATGGGCTTCTTCGACAACGTGAGCGATACGCGCCGGCGCGGCATCGAGCTGGAACTGGCGCAGCGGGTCGGCCGCTTCGGCTGGAAGCTGGACTTCAGCCTCATCGACGCCACCTTCCGCGAAAGCTTCATCGTCAACAGCCCGAACCATCCGCTGTTCGGTGACGATGCGGATGACTACGAGGGAGCCGACCTGATCGTCGGTGATGACAAGCTGCAGGTGAATCCCGACCGCGCCATCCCCGGCATCGCCCGCCACCAGGCTAATCTCGCCCTGGACTGGCAGCCCACTGCCCGCCTGCGCGTGGGCACCGACCTGAACTATCGTTCCGGCGTATACCTGCGCGGCGATGAGATCAACGTGCTGGGTCGCACCGGCCATCTACTGACCGTGAACCTGCACGGCGAGTACCGCTTCACCGACACGTTCGCCGCGTTCGCCCGGGTCGAGAATGTCCTGGACACCAGGTACGAGACCTTCGGCCTGCTCGGCGAGCCTGACGAAGTGTTCGAGACCTTCGAGGATCCGCGCTTCTACGGCGCCGGTCCGCCGCGCGGCATCTGGATCGGCCTGCGCCTGAAGCTGTGACCTGAGCGGCGGCTACATGCCGCCGTCGTCCCCTGCCAGCCGGTCATACACTGGATCCGCCTTCTTCACGAACGGCGAGCGGATGTAATACGGGGCCCCGGTAAAAGTGGCCTCCACCGCCGTGATGGCATCGCCCTGCACCTTGAAAGCCTCGAAGAAGGCCCAGGTGTGCGGCTCGCGGTACACCGAACGGATCACCGTACCGTCGGTGAGCCGGAATTCATCCAGCACACCCTTGTGGTCGATGTAGCCGCGGCACATCACCGCGCTGCGCGCCTCATCCACCAGGAAACATTCACGATCGCGCACGCGGTTGTTGAAGCGGTAGCGGCCGCTGCGGAACCCCTGCTCGATGTTGTTGAACCGCAGGCCGTTCTCATGGCGCGTCGCCGTGGGCGCGAAGCGTGTGCCACGGATTTCCCCGTTGTTGAATTCCAGCGTGTCGAAGTAGCCGTTGGCGTTGCGCACCAGCGCCTCGCGCGAGGCACCGGCGCCCGGCGGCACCAGCGCGGGAAAGTCCGGATCGCGCACGTAGCGCCATACATCGCCAATGGGCGTGGGCGGCGCGCTGAGGTTGCGGCGGGTGGAAAGCACGTGCTCGATCTCGGTGATCTGGCCGCGCCGTATGGCCAGGCGCGCGGCCACGAAGGTCTGGGTGTCGTTCTGCAGCACCGTGGCGTAGATGCCCACCTGGCCGGTCACGGGATCCGACAGCAGCAGCGGTTGCCCCACCTGCAGGGTCACGGTGTCCCAGCTGCCATCCGGGAACGGCATCTCCACGCTGTTCTCGACGAAACGCACGCGGGGCGAAATTGGCGCACGCGCCGGATCGCGCATGCGGTAGGCCTCGAGATAAGCCACGCCCACCTGCTCCAGGCAGGCGCGGTCGCAGGGCGCCGCAGCAGCATGGACACCGCTGCCCCACCCCGCGAGCACCACCAGTACCAACGCGAGGCGGGACGGGTGACGCATCAGGCGCCTACGCCAGCGCGACGACCTGGATCTCGACCCGGTATTCGGGCGCGACCAGCTTCGCCTCCACGGTGGCACGGGCCGGCTTGGCATCGGCCGGCACCCAGGCTTCCCATGCGCGGTTCATCTGCGCGAAGGTGCTGACGTCGGCCAGGTAAATGGTGGCGCTGAGGATGCGCTCCTTGCTGGAGCCTGCCAGAGCCAGCAGGCGATCGATCTCGCCCAGCACCTGGCGGGTCTGGCCCTCGACGTTCGCCGAAGGATCGGTGGCCACCTGCCCCGCGAGGAACACGAAGCCATTGGCCGCCACGGCCTGCGACATGCGCGCGGAAGGTTCGATTCTGGTAATGCTCATTTTGTCGCTCAATTTGCTGCGCCTTCTTCCAGGTCGCGGTCCGCATCGCGGACCGGCAGCCACCACAACAGGATCATCGCCAGAATTGAACCCAACGCCATAACTGTGGAAACTGTCAGCAGCGCCTCATTCCCGAGGACCCCGAACAGATAGCCAGCCAGCGGTGGCGAACCTGCCGCACCAGCACGGCCCACACCCAGGGCGAATCCCGTCCCCGTCGCGCGAGCGTAGGCCGGAAAGCCACGCGCGAATGCGGCGTAGAACCCGACGATCGCCGCATTGGTGAAAAAGCCGCACAGGAACGTCGCGACATACCAGCCCCAGATCGACTGCCTTGTAATGCCGAAGGTAGCCACTGCCACCGATCCGAGCGCGAGCGCGATCATGGTCGGGACCTTGATGTCCCACTTCTTCATCAGGAAGCCAAAAAGCGCCCCACCGATGGCGCCTCCGATGTTCGCCACGACGAGGGAGTTGCCCGGCTGTGCGCCGGTGTAACCCAGACCTGCAAGTATCGTGGGTGCCCACTTGAGGATGTAGTAGAACGTCAGGGTATGGCACATGTAGCCAAACGCAAGTATCAAAGTGACCTTCCTGAGGTCACGCCTTGCCAGGATGTCGGTTATCTTCGGTTTGGTCACCCTCGCCAGGGTCGGCAGGACCGTAACGGCGCGCTGCTTGAACGTCGTCAGGGCCTTGTTAATCTTCTCCAGGGCACCAGGCGGTCGCACTGAAGCAAGGAAAGCTGGAGTTTCCGGAACCAGCCACAGCACTAGCGGAATCATTATTGCGGTCGTGACGGAGCCGAAATAGAACACCGACCGCCATCCATAGTCGATCATCAGCCAGTTGGAAGCGACAAGCCCGCCGACAACGGCGCCGAGGGGGTATCCGATCACGTACCAGCCGATGGCGAGCGCGCGCTGCGACCGGCTGGTAACTTCAGCAGTCACGGCATTGGTCGCTGCCAACATGCCTCCGATGCCGAGGCCGGTCAGAAAGCGCCAGCCGGTAAGCGGCCAGAGGGACTGGGCTGTGCCTGCGAGGAACATCCCTAATGTCATGATGACCAGGCACGTCAGAAGGGTAGGCCTGCGGCCCAGGCGATCAGCCATTCCGCCGAGCAAGACTGAGCCGAAGCCCATGCCCCAGAGTTCGGCAGACAACATCACTCCCAGTGCAGGGCGATCGACACCCCATTCCATCATGATTCCAGGCGCCGCAAAGGCGCTGGAAAGCACATCGAAGCCGTCAAGCGCGTTCAGCAGCACCATCAGGATCACGATGATCCACTGCCTCACGCCCATCGGATTGTCATCAATCACCGCAATCGGATTCGTTGCGCCAGTACTGCCAGCCATGGTTGTGCTTTCCCTCTGTCCCGGCGGGTCGCCATCGCGCGCGAGCCAGCCCCTGGGAGTCCCCGGATTTGTTATGTAAGAAACAAGGTAATTTTTTGCCGCAACGCGTTGCGTTGGGCAAGAATAGCACAGCGTTCAGCCGGCGCAGGGAGCCGGCCTTTTTCATCGGATGAACCATTGGCAACCGACCACAACAACAAGAAGGGATTCTTGCTGCGGATGCTGCTTGGCAGCCTCGCCGACGCCCCGCCACGGGTGCAGGAGCGGATGATCGAGACCATCCCGACCACTTCGCTCTCGCTGGCCTTCTACACGGTCACGCTGATGGTGATCTGCGCGACTACGGTTTACGTCACCGGCGCCACCTGGGCCTGGGTCTGGCTGGCCTGGTCGGCCCTGCTGGTGGCCTGGCGCGCCCTGCTTCCGGTATTCGCACCCACGCACCGCAAACGCCGGCCCCTGCTCAGCGTGATGCTGCCCAGCGGGCTGGCCATGGGCAGTTTCGGTTTCGGCTGCGCCCTGTGCCTTGAAACCGGCGACATCGCGCTGGCCACGATGGCGCTCTCCGGACAGATGGGTGTGCTGGCCGGCATCGCCACGCGCTGGGCCGTGGTGCCGCGCATCGCCATTGGCGTGATGACGCTTTCCGTGCTGCCACCCATCCTGGTGCTGGCCGCCGAAGGCGGCGTCAACCTGCTGGCCGCCCTGTCACTGGGTTTTGCAGCCGCGGTGATCGCCAGCTTCATCTTCCAGAACCGCGAAGCGCTTTATGCCGCCATCTCCTCGGGCGAATACATGCGGCGCAAGGCGCAGACCGACCATCTCACCGGCCTCGCCAACCGGGCCGAACTGATGCAACGCATGGCCGATGCCTGCGCCGAATTGCCCCATGTGCAGGGCCACCTGCGCGGCCGTAAATTCTCGGTGCTCTATATCGACCTCGACGGCTTCAAGGCCGTGAACGACAGCCATGGTCACGCCGCGGGCGACGAGATCCTGCAGCGTGTGGCCGACGGACTGCGCCGCGCGGCCGGTCCCGAAGAAGTGGTGGCCCGCATCGGGGGCGATGAATTCGTGATCCTGCTGCGCGATGCGGATGGACTGACCGCGCGCGGCGTGGCCGATGAGATCATCGGCGCCATCGCGCGCGAGCATCGCCTCGCCGACGGCCGCGCGGTGCGCATTGGTTGCAGTGTCGGGGTGTGCACGGCCCCCGAGCAGGGCCGCGAGCCCGAAGTGCTGCTGGCGCGCGCCGATGCGGCGCTCTATGAGGTGAAGGCCCAGGGCAAGGGCCACACCGGGATGTGGCGCGCCATCAGCGACGCCTGAGGCCGGTCGCGCCGCCGCTCAGGCGGGCGCGAAGCAATATGCCGTGAACTTGTTCCCGTCCGGATCCCGGACGTACGCACCGTAGGCAGTGGGTGAAAAGGGGCGCGGCCCCGGCTCTCCCTCGTCGGTACCGCCATTGGCCAGCGCAGCGGCATGGAAGGCGTTCACGGCTTCGCGCGTGGCTGCTGCAAAACCGATGGTGCCGCCGTTGGCAAAGCAGGCCGGCTGCCCGTTGCGGGGCCGCGTGACCATGAATGCCGGCCTGTCCACGCCATACATGTGGGCGTGCTCGCCCATCGGTCCCAGGTATTTCATGCCCAGTGGGGCCAGCATCGCGTCATAGAACGTGCGCGCCCGGGCCAGATCATTGGTACCGACGACGACGTGTGTGAAAACGGACATGTGTGCC
Organism: Pseudomonadota bacterium; assembly: GCA_030852845.1. GTDB lineage: Bacteria > Pseudomonadota > Gammaproteobacteria > Steroidobacterales > Steroidobacteraceae > ZC4RG30. The sequence goes on along the minus strand of JALYWF010000095.1, from coordinate 6,554 downwards.
CTCGCTGGGTGGAATTTCAGGGAGCGGGATTATCCAGCAGACGCAAGTGTTGCGCTCGGGCGCGTGGGCGTTCCAGTATCCTCACCGCTCGAAATGCAGTTCCGCGGGGGTGGATGTGACGATGCAGGCGATGGGCTGCGCGCAGCGCAGCGGTGCGGATCGAATGCGCGGCAGGCTGCGCGCAGCGCTCGGCGTGACCCTGCTGGCCTGCCTGGCTGCCTGCGCCAAGACGCCTCCGGGCAACGTCGACACCGGGCGCCTACAGGCTGCGGACGAACCCGGGCAGTGGCTGGCGCTGGGACGCAACTGGCAGGCGGACCGCTTCTCGCCGCTGGTGGCGATTTCCGAAGACAACGCCGGGCGCCTCGGCCTGGCATGGGAATACGAATTCCGTTCCCGCCGCGGTCGCGTGGAGCACGGACAGGAAGCCACGCCGCTGGTCATCGATGGGGTGATCTACGCCTCCGGACCGTGGGGTTCGGCAATCGCAGTAGATGCGAAGACAGGCAAGGAGATCTGGCGCCAGGACCCCGAGGTCGACGGCAGCTACAACCGCCGCGCCTGCTGCGATGTGGTGAGCCGCGGCCTGCAGGTATGGAAGGGAAAGGTGTATGTGGCCACGCTCGACGGTCACCTGGCCGCGCTGGATGCGCGCGACGGCAAGCAGCTGTGGCGCGCCGACACTTTGATCGACCGTGATACGCGCTCCTACACCATCACCGGCCCGCCGCAGGTAGCAGGTCCCGTGGTGGTGGTGGGCAACAGCGGCGCCGAGCTCGGCGTGCGCGGCTACGTCACAGCCTACGACCTGGAAAGCGGTGCGCAGCGCTGGCGCTTCTTCACCGTGCCCGGCGACCCGGCAAAGGGACCGCCCGAGCATCCGGAAATGGCCGAGGCGCTGAAGACCTGGGACAAGAACTCCGACTGGGCCTCCGGCCTGGGTGGCACGGTGTGGGGCGAGATGAACTACGACCCCGAGCTCGACCTGCTCTACGTGGGCACGGGCAATGCCTCGCCGGAGGCCCCGTGGGTGCGCAGTCCCGCCGGCGGCGACAACCTGTACCTGGCTTCCATCCTTGCGATCAAGCCCGATACCGGGCGGCTGGTGTGGCATTTCCAGACCACGCCGGGCGAGATGTGGGATTACACCGCCACGCAGAACATGATTCTGGCCGACCTCACCATCGACGGCCGGCAGCGCAAGGTGCTGATGCAGGCGCCGAAGAACGGCTATTTCTACGTGCTCGACCGGGAGACCGGCGAGTTCATCTCCGCGAAGCCCTATGTGTTCACCAACTGGGCCACTGGCCTGGATGAAAAGGGCCGGCCCACCATCAATCCCGCTGCGACCTACCAGGACAAGGCGGCGCTGATTTATCCCACCGGGGCCGGCGGGCACAACTGGCCGCCGATGGCGTTCAATCCCGAGACCGGTCTGGTGTACATCCCGGCGCGCGAATCCGGCATGGTGATGGCCCCCTCGCCCGGTGAATACAAGTGGAAGCCGGGCCAGACCAACTCCGCGCACCAGGTCGCCTTCAGCTTCTTCGTCGACCTGATGACGCCGGAACAGCGCAAGGATTACGACGCGGTGATCGCGGCGCATCCGGGTCTGCCGGATCCGGCCACGCGCGAATTCCTCATTGCCTACGATCCAGTGGCGCAGGCCGAACGCTGGCGCCTGCCGCTGGGGCGCGCGGAGCTGGCCGGGGGCGGCGTGCTCACCACCGCAGGCAACCTGGTGGTGCAGGGAACCTCCTCCGGACGCCTGGTGGTGTACCGCGCCGACAGCGGCGACATCGTGAAGGAGATCGACGTCGGCACCGGCATCATGGCCGCGCCGGTGAGCTACGAGATCGACGGCGAGCAGTACATCGCGGTGCTGGCCGGCTTCGGTGGCGCCATGGCACCGCTGTATCCACAGGAGAGCGCCGCTTATCGCCACCAGAACTACGGCCGGCTGCTGGCCTTCAAGCTCGACGGTGGAAAAACTCCGCTGCCTCCCGCGCGCCAGCCGCTGGTAACGCCGGAGCCACCAGCCCTGCCGGAAGCATCGCCAGAGACACTGCAGCGTGGCGCGGGGCTGTTCTTCCAGTTCTGCGTGCTCTGCCACGGCGGCCAGGGCGAGGCGCGGCTGTCAGCCTATCCGGATCTTTTCCGTCTCAGCCCCGCAGTGCATGGCACCTTCGAGCAGATCGTGCTCGGTGGCCAGCTGGCCCCGAATGGCATGGCCAGTTTCGCCGACGTCCTGGGGCCCGATGACGTGAAGGCCATCCAGGCCTTCCTGGCCCAGGGACAGGCCGCGCTCAGGAACCAGGAACAGTCCGCACCGCGCTGAGGGAAAACATGGAGATGGGCATCCGGGGGAGACTTGCCCTCGTCAATGGCGGCAGCGCCGGCATGGGGCGCGCCGCGGCCGAATCACTCGCCGCCGAAGGCGTGGACCTGGTGCTGTCGGCACGCGGCAGCGAGCGCCTCGAGCAGGTTGCACAGGACCTGCGCACGCGCTTCGGTGTCACTGTCACGGCGGTGGCGGCCGACCACAGCAGCGATGAGGGACGCCGCCGCATCCTCGAAGCCTGCCCCAGTCCCGACATCTTCGTGGGCACCTGCTCTCCGCCGCCGCTCACGCCCGACCATCGCGCCATCACACCGGAGCAGTGGCAGGCCAGCATCGAGACCGGGCTGATGAGTCCGGTGCATTTCATCGAGGCCGTGCTGCCGGGCATGGTGCTGCGGCGCTGGGGACGCATCGTGAACATCGCCACCATCGCGGCGAAATATCCGCTGGAGCTGCGCATCCTCAGCGGCGCACCGCGCGCGGCGCTGGTGAACTACACCGGCGCGGTGGCGCGGCGGGTGGCTCCCGACAATGTCACGCTCAACAGTGTGCTCCCCGGCATGTTCCACACCGCCGCCGTGCACGACCAGTTCAATGCGGCCGCGCAGCGCAACGGCACCACGTACGACATCGAGATCGCGAAATTCGTGGAGGCGTACCAGATTCCGGCCAAGCGCTTCGGCAATCCGGAAGAGATCGGCGCGCTGGTGGCATTCCTCTGCAGCGAGCACGCAGGCTACATGACCGGGCAGAGCATCGTCGTGGACGGCGCCACGACCCGCTCCACCTTCTAGGCATGACGCCCACATGACCGACCTGCTCTATCGCCGCACCGTGTGGCGGCTGCTGCTGCCGATCGCGGTACTCACGTTCATCAATTCCATCGACCGGATGAACGTGAGCTTCGCCGCGCAGCAGATGTCGCGCGACGTGGGGCTCAGCCCGGTGGCCTTTGGCAATGGCGTCAGCGCCTTCTTTGTCGCCTACCTGCTGTTCCAGTATCCGCATGCCATGCTGCTGCGGCGCATGGGCATCCGCCTCTGGCTGCTGCTGTCGATGACGGTGTGGGGCATCGCGGGCGTGATGATGTCGCGCGTGCAGGATCCCTGGGATTTCACTGTTGCGCGCTTCGTGCTGGGTGCTGCCGAAGCCGGATTCGCACCGGGCATGACCTGGTACATCAGCCAGTGGACGCCGGCGGCCACGCGCGCGCGCGCCATGGCGATCGCACTTTCGGCGGTGCCGATTTCGCTGGTGGTGGGCGGTCCGCTCTGCGGCTGGCTGCTCGGCATGGGCAATCCCCTGGGACTGGCGGAATGGCGCTGGATGTTCCTGGTCTCGGCGGGGCCGAATTTCCTGTTCGCGCTGCTGGCCGCGGCTTATTTCGTGGACCGGCCGCGCCAGGCCGGCTGGATGGCGGCCGGCGAAGGCGAGCGCCTGGAGGCGCAGATTGCAGGCGAAGCTGCACACACCCGCGCCGGGCTGCCGCTGGCACAGGCCCTGCGCGACCTGCGCATCTGGCTGTGCGCCGCGGTGTGGTTCCTTGTGATGACCGGCTCCTATGCGCTGGTCTACTGGCTGCCGCAGATCGTCCGGCAACTGGCCATCGCCGACAGCGAGCTGATGATCGGCACCCTGAGCGCCCTGCCCCAGGCAGGCCTGGTTGCCGGGCTTTTCCTCAATGCACGGCATTCGGACCGGCATGGCGATCGGCTCTGGCACACCGCAGCCGGTGCGCTGCTGGGCGGCGTGGCGCTGCTCGCGGCGGTCAACCTGCCGGTGGGGCCGGCAGTGCTGGGCATGCTGGTCGTTGCCGGCTTCGGCCTCGGCGCCGCCCAGGGCGTGTTCTGGACCGTGCCGGCCGCGCTGGGGATCGGCGAGGGCGGCGTGCCCATCGGCGTGATCGCCGCGGTCAGCATGGCCGGCACGGCCGGCGGCATCGTGGGGCCACGACTGATGGGCAGCCTGGTGGAACGTTTCGGCACACATTCACCCGCCATCGTCATACTGGCCTGCTTCCTGTTGCTGGCCGCTGTCATCCTGGCCCTGGGTACACGCAGCCAGCGGAGGCTTTCCACATGACCAGTGCCCAATACGAAATGGCCCCACCTGGCCTGGGTTTCGCGTTCCGCATCCTGCTGGAGCTGGAACCCGGACCGCGCCTGCGATTCGAGCCTGCATTCGAGGCGGGACGACGGGGTTTCGTCGCCGTGCTGGGAGGAACCATCGATGGGCCGCGCCTGCAGGGTCGCGTGGTCTCCCACTCCGGCGGCGACTGGCCGCGCCTCTGGCACAGCGGCCTGGTGGATTTCGAAGCCCACTACATGCTCGAGGCTGCCGACGGTACCCCCATCTACATCCACAATCGTGGCCTCGCCTACGCTCCACCTGACGTGCTGGTGCGACTGGAGTCCGGCATGCCGGTGCGCCCTGAAGAAACCTACTGCCGTGTGACGCCGCGCTTCGAAGTGCCTGCGGGGCCGCATGACTGGCTGGCCCGCACGGTGTTCGTTGGCAAAGGGGAGCGCCACGGAGCGAAGTCGGTGTTCGATTATTACGCGGTCACCTGACGGAAGAGGATCCATGACCCAGGCATTTGGCAGCGCCGACCGGCTGGAGATCCACGAGCTGACAGCGCGCTATGCCTGGAGCCTCGACACAGCCGACGAAGAAGCATTCATCCAGTGCTTCAGCAGCGATGGCGAGCTGGTGTGGGATGTGTTTGAAACCGAAGGCCGGTGGCGTGGACACGCCGCACTGCGCCGGTTCATCGCCTACTTCCGCCAGCGACCGGAATCCGCAGGGCGCCAGCATCACGTGAGCAACCTCATCGTCACGCCGACAGCCGAAGGCGCCGAGGCGCGCAGCTATGTCGCCGTCGCGCTGCGCACCGCCACGGGCCCGCACCTGCTGCATGTGATGGGCTATTACGAAGACGCACTTCGGCGTGAGGATGGCCGCTGGCGGATAGCGCGCCGCTACATCCGCGACTGGTGCGGACCGGTGCTCGGGCGCTTCGCGGGCCAGGATGGTGCGCGTTCCACGCGGCCCAGGCCCGAGGCACTGGCGGGGCTGTGGGCCACGCAGGAAGAGCTGCTTCCGCCTCCCGGCAATTAGTACTACGATCCGGCCATTGATCCGCTGGATTTGCGGTTTTTCATTTCACCAAATCATCAAGAAGACACCATGAAACTGATCCCTCGCATCATCACGGCAACAGCCCTGGGGCTGGTTTTCGCTGTTTCCACGCAGGCCCAGATCAGGAACGATCCGCCCGGCGGCAGCGCGCCCCGCGGTGGACGCGGACCTGGCGTTGAAGCCAGCGTTGTCACCACGGCCCGTTCACCCGAGGTCAACGCCAACGGCACCATCACCTTCCGGCTGCAGGCGCCCAATGCCAGGGAAGTGAAGCTCTACACCGACATGCCAAAGCTCGGCGACCTGCCCGTGAATGGCTCGGCCGGCTTCGACATGACCAAGGATGCCAGCGGCGTCTGGACCTGGACCTCGCCGAAGCTGATGCCCAGTTACTACCAGTACTGGTTCGTGGTCGACGGCTTCTCCACGCCTGACCCGCAGAACACCTTCGTCCGCCCCGCCTCGGGCGTATACAAGAGCGTGGTCGGCCTGCCGGGCAAGGAAGCCGACTTCATGATGTTCCGCGATGTGCCGCACGGCAATCTGGTGGAACACCATTACTTCAACAAGGAGATCAAGGTCGGGCGCCGCGTGGTGGTCTACACCCCGCCCGGCTACGCCACCAGCGGCAAGAAGTACCCCGTGGTGTACCTGTTGCACGGCTTCAACGACTACGAGCGCGGCTGGACGCAGTCGGGCATGGCCCACAACATCATGGACAACCTCATCGCCGAGAAGAAGGCGGTGCCGGCCATCATCGTGATGCCCTTCGGCCATGCCACCACGGGCGCCACCGGCCGGCAGGCGGAAATCCTCGCGCTGCAGAAGGCTTCCGGCTACACGCCACCTCCCCCGGCACCGCCGCGCGGTGGTGGTCCCGGTGCTGGTGGTGCCGGCGGGCCCGGTGCCCGCGGTGCCGCCCCAGGTGGTGCACCTGGTGCACCCGGCGGCGCGCGTGGCCCCGCCCCGGGCGGTGCACCGCCCGCGGGTCTCGCCGGCATCGGTGCCGCGCCTGGCTGGAACATGGAAAAGGAAATGCTGGAATACGTCATTCCCCTCATCGAGAAGGAATACC
>JALYWF010000092.1 GCA_030852845.1 Pseudomonadota bacterium | reverse complement strand
CCCGACACCTGCAGCATCTGCTGGCGCATGACAGCGCGGAACTGCACGAAGCCGCCGCGGCTGCCGAAGCTTTCCCGCCACAGCATGGCCCGGCCATGCGGACGCTGCGCGTGGAGGCCGGGCGCATCGATGCACTGGTACGCCTGGCTGGGGAGTTCACCGTGGCGAAGAACGCACTGGCGCATGCATCTGGCCTGGCGTCAGCGCAGGGCAACGCCCTGGCACCGGTGCTCACCGCGCAGCAGGCGGCGCTGGAGAGCCTGGTTGCCCGGTTGCAGCGGGCGGTGCTGGACCTGCGTGTGCTGCCCCTGAGGGTAGTCTTCCAGCGCTTTCCGCGGCTGGTACGCGAGATTTCGGCAACGCTGGGCAAGCGGGTCGAGCTGAAGATCTCCGGTGGGGAGACCGAGGCCGACAAGGCCATTGTCGAAATGCTGGCCGAGCCGCTGCTGCACCTGGTCCGCAATGCGCTGGACCACGGCGTCGAGGAGCCCGCGGTTCGCGCGGCGCAGGGCAAGCCGCCGGTGGCCACTGTCCGGATGCTCGCGAGTCGCCAGGGCGACCAGGTCGTCATCGAGATCAGCGATGACGGCGCTGGCATTGACTCGCAGCGGATTGCCCGGGTGGCGCTGGAACGCGGCCTCGTCACCGCCGAGGCACTCGACGGCATGTCCGGCGAAGAGGTCCTCGACCTGGCATTCGCGCCGGGCTTTTCAACCACCGAAGCCGTCACCGCCATCTCCGGGCGCGGCGTGGGAATGGACGCAGTGCGCACCGCGGTCGAGCGGATGGGTGGACGCGTCACCCTGCAGTCGCAGCCCGGCCGGGGCACCACGGTGCGATGCACCCTGCCGTTCAGCGTCATGGTGACCAAGGTCATGAGCGTGGAGGCCGGCGGGCAGATGTTCGGGATACCGCTCGATGCCATCGTGGAAACCATCCGCGTACCCCGCAGCTCGCTGGGCGCGATCGGCGCGGCGCATGCCATCGTGGTGCGGGAGCAGACCATTCCGGTCCTGAACCTCGGCCAGATGCTGGGGGATGCCGGCGCGGCGCACGATACCGAAGAAGCCACGATCGTCATCGCCGGGGTTGCCGGCCAGCACTGCGGACTGGATGTGGATGCGCTCGGCGAGCGCCTTGAGGTGATGCTCACGCCGCTGGAAGGCCTGCTGGGCGGAACTCCCGGCGTCACCGGCACCACGGTGCTGGGAGACGGTCGCATATTGCTCGTCCTCGACGTGGCGGAGCTGCTGCAATGACCACCTGCCCGCCGAAGCCTTTCTTGAAGTGAAAATCTGGAGAATGCCGTGACACTGAAGGTACTCATCGTCGATGACAGCAAGCTTGCCCGGATGGCGATCATCAAGGCACTGGATTCGGTCCATCCGGAGCTGGCCTGGCTGGAGGCCTCCGACGCAGACACCGCACTGGCGGTGCTGCAGAAGGACGGAGCGGACATCGCGTTGCTGGACTTCAACATGCCCGGCAAGGACGGCCTGGCGCTGGCCGCCGAGATGCGCAAACTGGTCCCGCAGATCCGCGTGGCAGTGATATCGGCAAACCGCCAGGCCGAGGTTGTCGCCCGTGCCCGCGCCACCGGCGCATCCTTCCTGCCAAAGCCGGTCACCGCACAGGCGCTTGGTGAATTCCTGGACGACGCACTGGCGCAGCGAGGCACCCCATGAGCGCAACGGAGGCCTCAGCGAGGCTCACGGAACTGGAACACGACGCGTTGACCGAGCTGGTCAACCTGGGAGTGAGCAATGCCGCGCTGGGCCTGCGCGAGATGGTCCAGGAAGAAGTGCTGCTGTCGGTGCCGAATGTCTCGGTGGTCACGCGCGAAGATGCGGTGACGATCCTGCGCCAGGGCAGTGCCAGCCGCCTGGTCGCCGTACACCAGCGTTTCGAGGGCGCCATCAACGGTCGCGCGCTGCTGATTTTTCCCGAGGCGCAGAGCCTGGAGCTGGTGCGCGCCGTGGTCGGCAGTGAACTCTCGCTGGAAGACATCATGGAGCTGGAGCAGGAGGCGCTGGCCGAAACCGGCAACATCCTGCTGAATGCCTGCCTGGGAACCATCGCCAACAGCCTGCAGCGCAACCTGAAGATCTCGCTCCCCGAGGTGGTGCACGGCGACGGAAGGGACCTCTTCAGCCTTGCGCCGCAACCCTGGAGCAGCAATGGCGTGCTGTTCATATACATCAATTTCGCCTTCGAGTTCCGCAACGTCCGCGGCTACCTGGCAATGCTGCTGGACCTGCCCTCACTGGTCGTCCTGAAGGAGCTCTTGGCGGAGTACATCCTCCGTGTCGGGGGTACTCCCCCTTCATCAAGCCATGCCTGACAGCAACGCCATCGACAGCGCCGCGGTACTCGATGCCATTGATGGCGGCGTGATTGTCCTCGACACCGGTGCACATGTGGTTCGCTGGAACCACTGGATGACGGTGGCCACGGGATGGACCCAGGACCAGGTGCTCGGCAGCACGCTGTCGCAGGTCTTCGCCGACGTGGATCTCAAGCGCCTGCCGGCGGCGATCGATGCCGCGCTGAGCTCTGGCGCATCGACCTTGATGACCCATGCGCTCAACCCGGCGCTGCTGCCGCTGCGATCACGGGCTTTGCAGCCGATCTATCATGACATCACCGTTTCTGCCGTTGGCGCCGCGCAAGTCACCGGGTGCCTGATTTTCATCGCCGACGTGACCATGGTCACCCGCAGGGAGAAGCTGCTGCGCGCCAGGCAGGACGCGCGGTATGACGCGGTCGTCGCGCGCGCCGCCGACGTCATTCTCACGGTGGATGACGAGGGCATCATCCAGTTTGCCAACCCTGCCGCCGAATCCCAGTTCGGGTTTTCCGCCCCGGAACTGCTGGGGCGGGCAGCGGTGGAAATCTTCGATACCGCAGCACAGTGGAAGCAGATCCTGCGCGACGCGCTCGATGGCTCCGGATCGGGCCTGCCAGTGGAGCTGGTGGCCCGCCGCAAGGACTCCAGCCTGACCTGGCTGGAGGCATCGGCCTCGCAATGGAAGAACGGCGCGCGGATATTCGTCACCGTGATCCTGCGGGACATCAACCAGCGCCGGGCCACGGAGGCCGCGCTGCGTGCCCGTGAAGCCGAAGCACGCAGCGCCGCGACGGAACTGACGGGACTCAACCAGACGCTGGAGGAACGCGTGCACGCCCGCACCGCCCAGCTCATGAAGGCAGAAGAGGCGCTGCGGCAGAGCCAGAAGATGGAAGCCATTGGCAACCTCACCGGTGGAATTGCCCATGACTTCAACAATCTCCTCCACGTGATCAGCGGCAACCTGCACCTGCTGAAGCGCGAAGTCGCGGGCAACCCCGTCGCCAGGCAGCGCCTGCAGAAGGCCATCGACGGGGTGGTACGAAGCGCGAAGCTCTCCTCCCAGCTGCTGGCCTTCGCGCGGCGGCAGCCGCTGGACCCGAAGGTCATCCACGTCGAGCGTTACATCCGCGAGGTGGAAGACCTGCTGCGCAAGGCCGTCGGTGAAGGCGTGGTGGTCGAGATGAAATTCGAGGAAGCGCTGTGGAACACGCTGGCCGACCCGGGCAACCTCGAAAACGCCCTCCTCAACCTTGTCATCAACGCCCGCGACGCGATGGAAGGTGTCGGGGTGCTGCGCCTGGACGCCGGAAACGTGACACTGGCTGCCGACTACACGAGGAATTTCCCCGAAGTCACGCCCGGGGATTACGTGGAAATCGCGGTGACGGACACCGGCACGGGAATGACTCCCGAGGTCGCGCAGAAGGCGTTTGATCCGTTCTTCACCACGAAGAGCGAAGGTCGTGGCACCGGGCTGGGCCTCTCGATGGTGTACGGGTTCGTGAAACAATCCGGGGGCCACATCGCCATCGAAAGCGAACCGGGCCAGGGCACAACCATCAGGGTCTATCTGCCGCGTTCCCTGCAGCTCGAAGAGCAGCTGGTGAGCATGGAATCCCTGCCGGTGCTCGGCGGCAACGAGATGGTACTGGTGGCCGAAGACGACGAGTCGGTGCGCGACACAGTGGTCGCCATGCTGAACGACCTGGGCTATCGGGTGATCAAGGCAAAGGATGCAATGAGCGCCCTGAACATCATCGAAAGCGGCATGCCGATCGACCTGCTGTTCAGTGACGTGGTGATGCCGGGACCCCTGCAGAGCACCGAGCTGGCCAGGAAGGCGCGTGAACGCATGCCCCACCTGGCAGTGCTGTTCACCTCCGGCTACCCGGAGAACGCGATCACGTCTGCAGGCCGGCTGGATCCGGGGGTGGACCTGCTGAGCAAGCCTTACTCGAAGGACACGCTGGCGCGCCGGGTGCGTCACGCGCTGGAGAAGGCGGCCGCCGGCCGGCCCTCTTGAGCCGGAGCGATGCGGACACCTGCCGGCCCGCGCCGCAGTATGATGCTGGCCCCCACTGAGGAATCAACATGCACACAGCCCGCCTGACTTGCGCGTTTGCGATCCTGGCTCTTGCCCCGCTGGCCACCTGGGCCGTGCCCGATGGTCCCATGCCCTCGCGCAACGCACCGGAAACGTCCCAGGACCCCAAGACCATTGCGCGCAACAGCTACAACGCCGGCCACGAGGCTGTGCAGAGCGTAGCCAAGCTGGAGGCAGAGGCTGCGAGCATGCCGGCCATGGCCAGCCAGTACCGCGACAGCATCAGGGCCAACCTCGAGAAGGCGCGCGATAGCTTCCGCAAGGCCGTTGCTGCAGACGCCCAGATGAAGGAAGGCTGGAACATGCTCGGCTTCACCAGCCGCAAGCTGGGACAGTACGAGGAGTCGCTGACTGCCTATGAGAAGGCGCTGGCACTGGCACCCGATTATCCCGAGGCGATCGAATACCGCGCCGAGCTGTTCCTTCTCACCGGGCGCCTCGCACAGACCAGGGAGTCGTATGCCCGCCTCCAGAAGCTGGAGCCTTCTTATGCCGGAACGCTCAAGACGTCGATGCAGGACTTCCTGAAGGCCAACAAGGCATTCCCGGCAAGCGTCACCCAGAAGGAGCGCGAGGAATTCGCAGCGTGGGTCGCTTCGCTCTGACCCTGGAGCGCTGACCGGATTTCGCCAGCTGTCTGGCTGAAACCGAAGGCCCCGGCAGACGCCGGGGCCTTTTTCATTACCGGGGCATGGTTACCGGGACATGACTCAGCGACTGACCTCGAGCGTCGCTGCACCACCCAGTCCCAGGGGACCACTGTCAGGGGAGACCACCTTCACCCAGAGGGCGTTCTTGTCCCTGAACCAGGAGGTCTCGCTGGCCTTGCGCAGTGCATCCAGGCTGCCCTGCTGCGTACCCGAGGCCGCGGCATTGAACCCCGGCAGCTCGAAGACCACCCACGAGCCCTTGTCCAGTTCCGTCAGCCGGAGGGCCAGATTCGGCCTTTCGGTAGTCAGCCTGATCTCGGTGCCGGCCCGGACGTTGGAACCGCCCGTGACGATGGTGTGGTCCTTGCCATTGCGGCTGAGGATGATGGGCGGCTGGGCCGGCGCCGCGCCGGGACCACCTGCGCGCGCGCCGGGCGCACCAGGGGCTCCGGGACCACCGGCGCCACGCGCCGGG
>JALYWF010000091.1 GCA_030852845.1 Pseudomonadota bacterium | reverse complement strand
TATTTCTTCCTGAAGCATCGCAATGAATCCCGGGGCGTGGGTGGCATTTTCTACGACGACCTGAACGAGCAGTCGCCCGAGGGCCCGGTGACCTGGGAACAGGGTTTCTCCCTGATGCAGCGCGTGGGCCGTGGTTTCCACGACGCTTACCGGGAGGTCATCGCTCGCCGTCGCGATACGCCACACACCGGCCGTGAGCGCGCCTACCAGCTTTATCGGCGGGGCCGCTACGTGGAGTTCAACCTGGTCTTCGACCGCGGCACGCTCTTCGGGCTGCAGTCGGGCGGACGCACCGAGGCCATCCTGGTGTCCATGCCGCCGGAGGCGCGGTGGTCGTACGCATCGCCTGACCCGGAGCTGGATTCAAGGTTGCTTCCATACCTCACCAGCCTGCGCGGCAAGAACTGGCTCGCCTGAGCTGCCAGCGCGCCGACTCGATCTCCAGCCTCAGACCAGCGGCAATTCCCTGCTGCTTGCCCAGATGCCATGGACCTGGGCGCTGATGCGGAACGGCAGGATCACACGGGCAACATCCCCCTCCCCAAGGCGCTGCGCGTCCGCAACCACCAGCTCCGCGCGCTGCTCGGCATAGTTGGTGCAGACGCCGATGAGGTACCCGTCGCCTTCGATGCCGGTTTCCCGGGGCACGAAGGTGCATTCCTGCAGCGAATGGGTGGGACCCGCGAAGTAGCGCTCGACCTGCTGCGTGCGAAGGTCGAAACGGCCGTAGGTATTGGTGAGACGTGCCGGAGTGCCAGCCGGAAGCCTCGACGGATCCGTCGGCAGGCGTGCATCATCAACGAATGGCATGTAGAGGTAGCGCGTTTCCAGGGTCAGCACGCGCGGATCGACCTTGCCCAGGTCGTTGATGGGCATCGGCCAGAGGATTTCCTCCTCCCACTTGCTGGAGCGCCCGGACAGGTCGAGCGTGATGCGGCGGATCAGGGCGCGGGCCTTTGCAGGGTTGAAGGGCGAGCCGTCGACGTTCGGAAAGAACGGGAAAAAATTCGAGTCGTAGAACGGCGCGTGGAGGATGACCTTGTCGCCCTCGGTGTGCGCATTGAAGGTGTGCATCATGCAGCGCTCGGGACCTTCGAACCAGCGCATGTCACGCGCACTGCCACCGCGCGGAATAACACCGATCATCGATGGCTTGCTGGCATCCCAGCCCCAGTGGATCCTGCCGTCGCGCAGGCGCTGCAGGCTGGTCACGTAGCCCCCGAAGGGAATCACCACATGGCGATGCGTCAGTGCCATGTCATGGATCACGCTGACGTAGGGCACCTTCACGGTCACGCTGTCGGTGACGCGGCCCTGCGCGTTCAGGGTGGCGATGTAGAGATCATCGCTGGCCAGACCCGTGGCTTCGTAGCCAAAGGAGACCATCTCGCCGGTGAGGGGATCGATCTTCGGGTGCGCGGTAAATGTCTGGCTGCGCCAGCCGCCAGCGGCGTCCCACTGCCCACGTGTTTCCAGGGTGTTGGGATCAAGCTCATAGGGCAGCCCGTCTTCCTTCAGGGCCAGCAGCCGCCGCGCATGGATCACCGGCGCAGTGTTGGCCACGGTGCGGCGTGCCGGATTGGCAGCATCGCGCACATAGGGATCATCGGTGAAGGGATTGCGGTAATACCCGTAGAGCTGGCGGCCGGCTTCCTGGTTGTTGCGGAAGCGTTCGGTGCGTACCCAGCGTCCCTTGTACGAGACGCGGCCGCCGCGGATGCGGAACATGCTGATATAGCCGTCCGCATTGACGATGCCGTCATCGGCGAATTTCGGCGGGTAGTACCACTCGGCGCCCACCCGATAGAAGGCGCCGTCGATGTCGTGGGGAATCTGCCCCTGCACTTCGCAGTCGGCGATGTCCGCCTCGAAGCGCGTCGGCGCGCCAGTCATGCCCGCAGCCTGGGATTGCATCAGCGCCCCCTTGTCGTTGTCAGCCCCTGCCCACAAAGGGCATCTTGGTCGCCATCACCGTCATTCTCAACACATTCGCTGTCAGCGGCAGGCCCGCCATGTAGAGCACCGCCTCGGCCACGTGCCGCACGTCGAAGGTTGGCTCGGGCTTCATCGAGAAGTCCGCCTGCAGCGTGCCGCCCGACATGTCGATGCCCAGGTTGGTCTGCACATTGCCGATGTCGATCTGGCCGCAGGCAATATCGTAGCGCCGGCCTTCCAGCGCCAGGGTCTTGGTGAGACCGGTCACCGCATGCTTGGAGGCCGTGTAGGCCGCCATATGCGGACGCGGAGTCTCGGCGGCAATGGAACCGTTGTTGATGATGCGGCCGCCACGCGGATTCTGCGCCTTCATCGCACGATACGCCGCCTGCGCGCAGAGGAACACGCCGGTGAGATTGGTGTCGATCACGCGGCGCCATTCCGAAGCGGAAAGATCTTCGGTGGGGGTGGAAGGCGTCGAAGTGCCGGCGTTGTTGAACAGCACGTCGAGCCGGCCGTAATGGCCCACAGTGCCGTCGACCATCACGGCCACGGCCTTCTCGTCCGTGACATCGGCGGGGATCACCAGCAGGCCGCCACCGGCGGCGGCCGAAGTCTCTTCCAGGGGCTGCGCGCGGCGGCCCGCGACGGCCACACGATAGCCCGCGGCGGCGAGCCCGATGGCCACTGCCCTGCCGATGCCTGAACCCGCGCCGGTCACCAGCGCCACCTTTGATGTCATGTCCACTTCTCCTGCACCAGATTTGCGCTGCCCAGCGCATTGACGTCATTGCAGCCGGTGAGCGCCAGGCTCACCTGCAGCTCGCGGCTCAGAATTTCCAGGGCCATCGCCACACCGGCTTCCCCCAGGGCGCCCAGGCCATACAGCCAGGGGCGGCCGATCAGCGCCCCGCTGGCGCCCAGCGCGCGCGCGCGCAGGATGTCCTGGCCGCTGCGGATGCCGCTGTCGAGCATGACTTCCGCGCGGCCCTGCACGGCATCCAGCACGGCCGGCAGCATCGACACGGATGAGGGCGCGCCATCCAGCTGGCGGCCGCCATGGTTGGAGACCACCAGCGCATCCGCCCCCAGGGCCACCGCCTGCCGCGCATCCTCTGGATCCATGATGCCCTTGATGATCAGCTTGCCCCGCCACTGTGCACGGAAGCGCTCCAGGTCCTTCCAGGTCACCGACGGATCAAACTGGCTCTGCACGAACTGCGCAAAGGAAACGCCCCCCGCCCGCCGCACGGCGGCGGCCAGGTTGCCGAACTCGCGATGGCGGGAGCGCAGCAGGTGCCACAGCCAGCGCGGCTTGGTGGCCAGATCCAGGGCGCTGTTCATCGTCACCCGCGGCGGCACGCTCAGGCCGTTCTTCGGATCGCGCCTCCTGAGGGCACCGACGGGGATGTCCACCGTCATCATCAGCACGGGGCATCCTGCGGCGGCTGCCCGATCCACCAGTTCCGCCGTGTAGCCGCGGTCCTTCATCACATAGAGCTGGAACCAGAACGGCACCCGGCTGGCGGCGCGCACATCCTCGATGGAACAGATGGAAACCGTGCTCAGGCAGAAGGGAATGCCGAAGGCGGCCGCAGCGCGCGCCGCCAGGATCTCCCCGTCGCCCCTGATGTAGCCGGCCATGCCGGTGGGAGCCAGCGCCAGTGGCATGGCCGCCGGTGCACCGAGCAGGGTCGTGGCGAGGTTCTGGCGTGCCACGTCGATCAGCGCGCGCGGGCGCAGAAGGATGGCGTCCAGGTCCGCACGATTGCGGCGCAGCGTGATCTCGTCGTAGGAGCCGCCATCGACGTAGTCGAACAGCGCGCGCGGCACGCGGCTGCGCGCCAGCTCCCGCAGGTCTGCGATGCTGGTGATGACCTTCACTTCAGTTCACCGGCATCGTGAACTCGGGTCCGCGTCCGGCGCCTTCCGGCCAGCGCTGCATCACGCTCTTGTAGCGCGTGTAGAAACGCAGCGCCTCCTCGCCATAGGCATGGTGCTCGCCGAACAACGACTGCTTCCAGCCGCCGAAGGAATGCCAGGCCATGGGCACCGGGATCGGCACGTTGATCCCGACCATACCCACCTGCACGCTGCGGGTGAAAGCACGGGCCACGGCGCCATCGGACGTGAAGCAGGCCGCACCATTGCTGAGCGGATGCGTGTTGACCAGCTGCACGGCTGCAGCCAGGTCGGGCACGCGCAGGATCACCAGTACCGGTCCGAAAATCTCCTCGCGATAAACAGTGTGGTGGGGCTGCACACCATCGAACACCGTGGCGCCGGTGAAAAAACCACCCTCATGGCCGGGTACACGGCAACCCCTGCCGTCCACCAGCAGCTGCGCGCCCTCTTCCACACCACGGGCGATGAAGCCTTCCACGCGGTGCCGGTGCGCTGCCGTGACCAGCGGGCCCATCTCCACATCGGGGGCATCGCCCGGGCCCACGCACAGGTTGCGCGCGCGTTCGACGATGCGGGGCACCAGGGCTGCGGCCGCGTTCCCGACTGCCACCAGCACCGAGATGGCCATGCAGCGCTCGCCCGCCGACCCGAATGCGGCGCCCGTGACCGCGTCTGCAACAAGGTCCGGATCGGCGTCGGGCATGGCGACCAGGTGATTCTTGGCGCCGCCCAGCGCCTGCACCCGCTTGCCGAGCCTGGCGGCGGTGTCATGCACGTGGCGCGCCACCGGCGTCGAACCAACGAAGGAAACCGCGCGCACCTCGGGATGATCCAGGAGTGCATCCACCGCTTCACGGTCACCCTGCACCACATTGAAGACACCGTCCGGCAGTCCTGCCTCGCGCAGCAATCCCGCCAGCATCAGGCTGGTCGACGGGTCGCGCTCGGAGGGCTTCAGCACGAAGGTGTTGCCGCACACCAGCGCCGGCGGAAACATCCACATCGGCACCATGGCCGGGAAATTGAACGGCGTGATGCCGGCCACCACACCCAGTGGCTGGCGCAGGCTCCAGTTGTCGATGCCCCCGCCCACGTTGTCCGAATGTGCACCGGAGAGCAGCCGCGGCGCGCCGCAGGCGAACTCCACCACCTCGATGCCCCGGGTCACCTCGCCCTCGGCATCCGACAGCAGCTTGCCGTGCTCGCGGGTGATGGTCGCGGCGATCTGCTTGCGGTTGGCCTCCAGCAGCTCGCGGAAGGCAAACATCACACGCGCGCGACGCAGCGGAGAAGTGGCGGCCCAGGCCGGTGCGGCCTGCAGTGCGGCGGCCACCGCTGCATCCACGGTACTGCGGTCGCCGAAGGCCACCTGCGCGGTCACCTCGCCAGTGGCCGGGTTGTATACATCGCCACTGCGACCGGACCCACCGGCATGCACGCTGCACCCGCCGATGTAATGCCCGATCTGCGTCATGTCAGCGGATGCGCCATCCGGTAGCCCGGATCGCCGAAGTCCACCAGCTCGACGGTGCCAGCCCTGCGGTACAGCAGCACGCGACCAGCGAAGTCTTCACGTTGCGCCAGCTCGACAGCGACCTCGGCGAAGGCCTCGGGGGAGTCGATCTCGTCGGGCGCCAGGCAGTTCACCCTGATCTTCTGCGCCTGCAGGCTGCGCAGCGCAGCCGTGAGGCGCAGGATGCCGGCCTTCGCGGCAACCCAGGCCGGCCGGTCGCCTTCCCCGAAACCCATGCCTGCGCCCGCGGCGACATTGATCACCGCACCGCCGCGACGCTTGAGCACCTCGATGGCGTGGCGGGTGACATTCATGGTGCCCAGCAGGTTGGCGCCCACGATGCGCGACCAGTAGTTGAGCGGATCCCCGTCGAGCCAGGGGCCGGCAACGTTGAACACATATTCCAGCCCGCCGAACTCACGGGTGGTGCGGTCGAGCAGCATGGCAACCTGCTCGTCATGGGCCACATCGCAGCGATGCGCCAGTGCGGCGCCACCCGTGGCGCGGATGCCCGCTGCCACCTCACCCGCCAGGGCATAGTCGATGTCGGCAACCATCACGCTGGCGCCCATCGAGGCACACAGGCGCGCGATGGCCGCACCGGCCCCCGAGCCCCCGCCCGTGACCAGCGCGACCCGCCGCTCGAACAGGCGCGCTCGATCCGGGGTGCTTTCCATGGCGGCAAGCCTAGGCAAGCCGGCCCTGCCTGTCCACAGCGACAGGGCGATGCGACAATCAGCCCATGGCTTCTCCCATCGATCCTGCCCGCTATGCACGCCACCTGGCCCTGCCGGAGATCGGCGTGGCGGGCCAGCAGAAGCTGGCCGCAGGTTCAGTGCTGATCATCGGGGCCGGTGGGCTAGGTTCCCCTTCCGCCCTCTATCTGGCTGCGGCCGGCGTGGGCCGCATCGGCCTGCTCGACCACGACCGCATCGAGGTGAGCAACCTGCAGCGCCAGGTGCTGTTCGACACGCAGCATGTCGGCCAGGGCAAGGCAGAAACTGCGCGCGCGCGTCTCGCCGCGCTGAATCCCGACATCGAAGTGGTCGCCCATGCCGAGAAGCTGGTGGCCGGCAACGCGGAACGGCTGTTCGCGCCCTACGATGTCATCATCGACGGCACCGACCGGCTGGCCACGCGCTACCTGGTCAACGACACCTGCGTGCTGCTGGGCAAGCCCCTTGTGAGCGCCGCCATCCATCGCTTCGAAGGCCAGGCGATGACTTACCTGCCTGGCCGCTCACCCTGCTACCGCTGCCTGTATCCCGACAGTCCCGAGGATCTCATCCCCAACTGCGCCACTGCGGGCGTGCTGGGCGTGCTGCCGGGAGTGATGGGGTCGTTGCAGGCCACCGAGGCGATCAAGCTGCTGGCCGGCATTGGCGAGCCGCTGGCGGGACGACTGCTGACCTACGATGCGCTGTCGCTGGGATTCAATGAGTTCCGGTTCGCGCGTCGTAGTGACTGCGCGGTCTGCGGCGACAATCCCACCATCACCAGCCTTGCTCATCATGAGGAGAAGCCCTTGAACCGCATTGCCGAATGGACGCCGCGACAGCTCGCAG
>JALYWF010000022.1 GCA_030852845.1 Pseudomonadota bacterium | reverse complement strand
CCGTCGATGCGCAGGCGCACCACCAGGCGGTTCTCGAAGGTCTCGATGTGGATGTCGGAGGCGTTGTCGCGGATGGCCTGGGAGAGCAGGGCGTTGATGAGGCGGATGATGGGCGCCTCGTCATCGCTCTCGAGCAGGTCGGCCTCCTCGGGCAGCTCCTGCGCCAGGTGCTCCAGGTCTGCGTTGTCGGTGAGCTCGCCGCCGGCCATGGCCAGCGAGCCGGCCCCGCTCTCGTAGACCACGCGCAGCAGGTTGTCGAACTCTTCCTCGCTGACGCGCTGCAGTTTCAGCGGCAGGCGCAGCACGCGCCGCGCCTCGCCGATGGCTGCCGGATTGGCATCGGGGCGCACCGCACACAGCGCCACATCGGCCAGCCGTTCGCGCACCACGATGCCGTGGCGCCGCGCAAAGGCGAAGGGCAGGTTGCGGCCGACAGCGGTCTCCGGCAGCTCGGCTGCGACGGGCGCCAGCACTCCTGCCTCGACGCTCACGGCACCGGCGAGGTCGTGGCGCCGCCGGCAGGCGGGGGCTGGATGGGATTGGCCGGCTGGTCCAGCTGCGGCAGCACCGGCGTGCTCTCGCCGGGCAGCAGCGGGATCAGCTCGAACTTGCTGCCCTGCTTGATCTGCCGCTCGCGGATCAGGTTGTACTTGCTCTGCGTCTCCGCGTCGGCCTGCAGGCTGTCGAGCAGGATGCGCGGCCGGATGAACACCATCAGCATCTTCTGCTGCCTCTGGCCGCCGCGCACCTTAAACAGCTCGCCGATCAGCGGGATGCGGCCGAGGAAGGGCACGCGCGTCTCGTTCTTGCGCTCGAAGTTGCGGATCATGCCCGCCAGCACGATGGTCTGGCCGTCATCCACGCGCACCTTGGTGTCGAAGGAGCGCTTGTTGGTAATGGGGCTGCCCGCGTCGCCGGTGGCGCCGCTGAGCTCGGAGCTCTCCAGCTGGATGTCCAGCGTCATCGCGCCGCCATCGTTGATCTGCGGCGTGATCGTGAGCTTGGTGCCGATGTCCTGGCGGTCGATGTCCTGGGTGGGTGCAAAGAAGTTGCCGGCGCCGCCCTGGCCGCCCTGGCCGCCGCCGCCGCCAAACGAAGTAGTGAGGCCGGAGAGAAAGGGTACGGTCTGGCCGTCCTGGAACACCGACTCCTCGTTGTCGAGCGCCAGCAGCTTCGGCTCGGCGATCACGTTGCTCTCGCTGTCGGTGCGCAACGCCCGGATCACCGCCGCCCAGCTCACGCCGTTCTCGCTGAGGCGGCCGAGGCCGAAGGTGCCGCCCAGGGGCACAGGCACATTGCCCGACACCAGCGAAGAAGGATTGGCCGCGATGGCCCCCAGGTCCACGATGCTGGCGCCGCCGGCGGGCGCGATGAACCCCCCGCCCGGAATGATCTGCCCGTCATCGTTCTGGAACAGGCCCCAGTTCACGCCCAGGTCGGAGGCCTTGTCGGTGCTGACCTCGGCGATGATGGCCTCGATGAACACCTGCGCGCGCGGCACGTCGAGCCGGCCGATGATGGCCTTGAGCTCGCGCATCATCTTCGGCGGTGCCGTGACGATGAGCGCGTTGGTGCTGGGCTCGGCCAGGATGGTGGTGCTGCGGTCGGCGCTGCTGGAAGCTGTCGGCGCCGGTGCCGCAGCTCCGCCGCCGGCTGGCACACCGCCTGCCGCCGCGACGGCCTCGGCCTGCGCGATGCCGGTGGCGAATTCCTTCAGCAGTGGCGCCAGCGTCTCGGCATCGCCGAATTTCAGGTAGACCACTTCGGGCTCGCCACCACCCTGGGCCAGCGGGGTGTCGAGGCTCGACACCCAGGCGGCCACCTGCAGCCGGTGCGCGGGTTCGCCCAGCACCAGCACGCTGTTGGTGCGGGTATCGGCAGTGATGCGCGGAGCAATGCCGGCCGATGCATTGGCCTGCTGCTGCGTGCCGATGAGCTGCGTGAGCGTGCGCACCACGTCCGCGGCGGTGGCGTATTGCAGCACGAGCACGTCCAGCTCGCCGCCGCTGGTCTGGTCCACGCTCTCGATGATCTGCCGCATGCGCCGCACGTTGGCGGCGCGGTCGGTGACGATGATGGAGTTGGTGCCCGGCACGGCCTGCACCACGCCATAGGAGGAACGCAGCTGGTTGAGCACGGTGGCCACCTGCTGGGCGTTGATGTTCTTCACCGGGATCACGATGTGCACCAGCTCATCCGGGCCGGTGGACGCAGTGAGCTCGGAGCCGGGCAGGGTGCGCGCATTGGCCTCCTGCACGATCTTCATGGTGCGGTTGCCAGCCGGCAGCGCCACGAAACCCTGCGTCTGCAGGATCGACAGGAAGGTGTCATAGAACTGCTGCCCGGACATGGGGCGGCGGTTCGCGAGGGTGATCTTGCGCGTGCTGGCCGATGGATCAAGGATGAAGTTGATGCCGGTGGCCTCGGTGACGGCGTTGGCCACCACGCCGATGTCGGTGTTCTGGAAGTTGGGCGTCAGTGCCGCGCCGGGCGGCGTCTGGGCCGAGGCCAGTCCGGCGCACAGCAGCGCCGCACACAACAGTTTTCGAATCATCGGCTACCTCGCGCTGTCCGGATCGGGTTCCGGTGGCGGAACCGGCGGATTGGACGCATCGGGGAATGCGCCGCTCGTGTCAGGGGGTGGTGGGCCGGTCAGTTCCGGCTCCGGTGGGGCGGTAGCGATCTGCTCCGCCTCGTTGACGATCTCTGCCAGGTTGAGCACCAGGTCGACCGGCGTGCCATTGCGCTCGACGGTGACCCTGGCCTCTCCGGCGGTGGCGAGCGAGTCGAAGATGTCGCGGCTGCGCGCCTCGTCGTTGAGCGTCACGCCATTGACGGCGGTCACCAGGTCGCGGTTGCGCAACCCCAGCTTCGCAAAGGCCTCGGCATTTGCGCCCGGCTCCACGCGGATGCCGCGCAGCTTGCCATCGGCGAACACCGGCGTGCGGTGCATGACCTGGCCAATGATGTTCGGATTGGCGCGGATCGCCTGCTCCACGCGGCCTATGGACATGGCCGTGCTGGCCACGGCCGGCGGCGGGGTGAAGGCCATGGCGCGGGCCACTTCGGGCAGGGGCAGCGCCTCGATGCTGCCGCCCCGGTCGATCAGGACGCGGTCAACGTGCACCGCGTGCAGGCGCGCGCCACCGGGCAGGGAATCACCCACCATCTTCAGTTCGATGTTGTTGTTCGCCGTGCCGATCATGGCGAGGCCCTTTTTCTCGTCGGGCGCGGCGACCACGCCGGTGAGCACCAGCGGCATGGAAGTGGTGGGAACCCCGCCTGGGCCGGCCGCAGGGCTCTGGCCGAAGAGGTTGGCGCGCAGGATGGAGGGCACGTCGACCACATTGCGCACCGGTGCCGCGACGGGGGAGACGGGCAGGTCGTCACCTGACGCGGGGCCGGCCAGGTCAGCCACGAACAGCGCCGCGCGCAGGGCGATCAGCAGCACCAGCAGGTAGGCCACGGCATCGGGCAGGCGGGCGAGCATCTGGCTCGCCAGCTCGCCGTCGAGTCGCAGCGTTTGGGCGACGGTTGCCATGTATAGGGAGTATTATGATGTGCAGGCGATTGCGCCCTCAAGCAATCGTTTGTTAAACCTCAGTTAGCCGCCATGAGCGCCGAACACGATCAGCCCGGGGAGCAAGGCCACACCAGCATTCTGGTGGAGGAAGCCGCGCCCGAGGTGCGCAACCCTCCACTGTACAGCGTGGTGTTGCTCAACGACGACTACACGCCGATGGAATTCGTCGTGGATGTACTGGAACGTTTCTTCCGCATGGACCGCGAGAATGCCACCCGGGTGATGCTCGAGGTGCACATGAAGGGCAAGGGGGTCTGCGGTGTCTTCACCTACGAGATCGCCGAGACCAAGGTCGCCCAGGTGGTGAGTTATTCGCGTGACAACCAGCATCCGCTGATGTGCACGCTGGAGCTGGCCTGAGGGCACAAGCCCTCTGAGGAGTCGCATATGTTGTCCTCGGAACTGGAAACCTGCCTCAACGCCGCCTTCAAGGAGGCCCGCGAGGCACGTCACGAATTCCTCACGGTCGAGCACCTGCTGCTGGCCATCCTCGATGCGCCGCGGGTGCGCGAGATCCTCAAGGCCGGCGGGGCAGACCTGCGTCGCCTGGGCGAGCAGCTGCGCGAGCACGTGGAGGCCACGACTCCGCGCCTGAAGCCCGACGAGGAGCGCGAGGTGCAGCCCACGCTGGGCTTCCAGCGGGTGCTGCAGCGGGCGGTGTTCCAGGTGCAGTCCGGCGGCAGGCGCGAGGTGGGCGTGGCCGACGTGCTGGTGGCGATCTTCAGCGAGAAGCAGAGCCACGCGGTGTTCCTGCTGGCGCGGCACGAGGTCACCCGGCTCGACGTCACGCAATACATTTCCCATGGCCTGGCCAAGACCGGTGACGAGCGCCCGGCCCGCGAGGAATCCGCCAGTTCCAGCCCCGAGGGCGAGAAGGAGCCGGAGGGTGGCAGCGCGCTCGACAAATACGCCGTGAACCTCAACCGTGCCGCGCAGGAAGGCCGCATCGATCCGCTGGTGGGCCGCAAGCTCGAGGTGGAGCGCACCATCGAGATCCTCTGCCGCCGCCGCAAGAACAATCCGCTGTACGTGGGCGAGGCCGGCGTGGGCAAGACCGCCATCGTCGAGGGGCTGGCGCGGCTGATCGTCGAGGGCAAGGTGCCCGAGATGCTCACCGACAGCGTGGTCTACTCGCTCGACCTGGGCAGCCTGCTGGCCGGCACCAAATACCGCGGCGACTTCGAGAAGCGCCTGAAGGCCGTGGTCGGCGAAATCCGCAAGCAGGCCGGGGCCATCCTCTTCATCGACGAGATCCACACGCTGATCGGCGCGGGAGCGACTTCGGGCGGAGTGATGGATGCCAGCAACCTGATCAAGCCGGCGCTGACCAGCGGCGAGCTGCGTTGCATCGGCTCCACCACCTACCAGGAATACCGCGGCATCTTCGAGAAGGACCATGCGCTCTCGCGCCGCTTCCAGAAGATCGACATCGTGGAACCGTCAGTGGGCGAGACCGTGGAGATCCTGCAGGGCCTCAGGCCCAAGTACGAGGAACACCACGGCGTGCGCTACACCGATGAGGCCATCCGCTCGGCCGCGGAGCTGGCGGCGCGCCACATCAACGACCGCCACCTGCCCGACAAGGCCATCGATGTGATCGACGAAGCCGGCGCGCGCCAGCGGCTCAAGCCTGTGGCCGAGCGCAGCGGCGTGGTCGACGTCACGCAGGTCGAGGACGTGGTGGCGCGCATCGCGCGCATCCCGGCCAAGACCGTCTCCACTTCCGACAAGGAGGTGCTGCGCAACCTGGAGCGCAATCTCAAGCTCACCATCTTCGGCCAGGATCCGGCCATCGAGGCGCTTTCCGCGGCCATCAAGATGGCCCGTTCGGGACTGGGCGAGGGCCGCAAGCCGGTGGGCAGCTTCCTCTTCGCCGGCCCCACCGGCGTGGGCAAGACCGAGGTCACGCGCCAGCTGGCCGTGGCACTGGGCGTGGAATTCCTGCGCTTCGACATGTCCGAATACATGGAGCGGCACACCGTCTCGCGCCTGATCGGCGCGCCGCCGGGCTATGTGGGCTTCGACCAGGGCGGCCTGCTCACCGAGGCGGTGTCGAAGCACCCGCACTGCGTGCTGCTGCTCGATGAGATCGAGAAGGCGCACCCGGATGTGTTCAACCTGCTGCTGCAGGTGATGGACCATGGCTCCCTCACCGACAACAACGGGCGCAAGACCGACTTCCGCCACGTGATCATCGTGCTCACCACCAACGCCGGTGCGCAGGAGATGGCCCGGCCGTCCATCGGCTTCACGCAGTCGGACAACACCTCCGACGGCATGGAGGCCATCCGCCGGCTGTTCACGCCGGAGTTCAGGAACCGCCTGGACGCCATCATCCAGTTCACCCCGCTGTCGAAGGAAACCATCGAGCGCGTGGTGGAGAAGCTGCTGGTCGAGGTGGAGACGCAGCTGGAGAGCAAGGGCGTGCAGCTGAGCGTCAACGACGCCGCCCGCAGCTGGCTGGCCGACAATGGCTACGATCCGAAGATGGGTGCGCGGCCGATGGCGCGGCTGATCCAGGAACAGATCAAGCGGCCGCTGGCCGAGGAGCTGCTGTTCGGCAAGCTGGCGGACGGTGGATCGGTGCTGGTGGGCGTGGCCGAGGACGGCAAGTCGCTCTCGCTCACCACCACGCCGCTGCCGCGGCCCGTGCTGCCTCAGCCCGCCGAGGGCTGAGGATCAGCGGCCGCGGTAGACGATGCGGCCCTTGGTGAGGTCGTAGGGCGTCATCTCGACGGTGACCGCATCGCCGGTGAGGATGCGGATGTAGTTCTTGCGCATCTTGCCCGAGATATGCGCCGTGACCACATGGCCGTTCTTCAGCTGCACGCGAAACGTTGTGTTGGGCAGGGTTTCCACCACCTCGCCTTCCATCTGAATCGCGTCATCTTTGGACATGCACG
Source organism: Pseudomonadota bacterium (assembly GCA_030852845.1). Taxonomy (GTDB): domain Bacteria; phylum Pseudomonadota; class Gammaproteobacteria; order Steroidobacterales; family Steroidobacteraceae; genus ZC4RG30. Next base: position 6,705 of record JALYWF010000022.1, on the reverse strand, counting down.
CCCGACTTTGCAGCTACAAGAGGCCGCGGATTCTGCATAAACCGGGCCAGCAAAGCAACGACAGAGACTACCGCCCAAGGAATTCAAGGTACTGGGCGCGGGAAACCGCACGGCTGCCCAGCGAACGCAGGTGGGCGGAGGGCATCTGGCAGTCGATCAGCTCGATGCCGGCCGCCGGGCACCCGTCCACCAGCCAGGCCAGTGCCGCCTTGGAGGCGTCATCCCGCCGGCTGAACATCGATTCCCCGCTGAACACGCGGCCGGTGCGCACGCCATACAGCCCGCCGACCAGCTCGGCGCCCGCCCAGACCTCCACGCTGTGGGCGATGCCGCGCTGGTGCAGTTGCAGGTAGGCGGACTGCATTTCCGGCGTGATCCAGGTGCCGCGCGCGGCGCGGGTGGCTGCGCAGGCGGCGACCACCTCGGCGAAGGCGGTGTCGCGGGTGATGCGCAACGCCTGCCGCCGCAAGCTGCGCAGCAGGCTGCGGGAGCGGTGGAATTCGGCCGGAAACAGCACTTCGCGGGGATCCGGCGACCACCAGAGGATGGGTTCGCCTTCCGAGAACCAGGGGAAGATGCCGCGGGAGTAGGCGGCAGCGAGGCGTTCGGCCGACAGGTCGCCGCCGGCGGCCAGCAGGCCGGCCGGCTCGCGCAGCGCCTGCTCCACGGGCGGAAAGGCTTCCGGCGGGTCGCCGGCCTGCAGCCAGGCGATCCGCGTCATTGCCGGTGGAAGGGGGTGTGCACGGCGGCGCTGTCCGCGTACTGCTCCACGGCGCGCTGCTCGCGGGCCAGGAAATCCGCGATGGCTTCGCGGAAGCGCACATCGGCGATGTAGTGCGCCGACCACGTGGCGGTGGGCTCGAATCCCCGCGCCAGCTTGTGCTCGCCCTGGGTGCCGGGCTCGAAGCGCGCCAGGCCACGTTCGATGCAGTAGTCCACGCCCTGGTGGTAGCAGGTCTCGAAATGCAGGCTGTGGAAGTCACCGACCGCGCCCCAGTAGCGGCCGAACAGCGCATCGCGCGAGACCAGGAAGATGGCAACGGCCACGGGCGTGTCGCCGCGCATGGCCAGTTTCACCATCAATGCCTCGCCCAGGCGCGCGGCAATCTCCTCGAAGCAGGCCTGGTTCAGGTACGGGGGATGTCCGTGCTGGTGGAAGGTGTTGCGGTGGGCCTCGAAGGCAAAGTGCAACTGCGCGGGCGTGATGTCGTGGCCGTGCAGCGTGAGGTAGCTGATGCCATCCTCGGCCACGCGCCGGCGCTCGCGCCGCAGCTGCTTGCGCTTCTCCGAACGCATGGTGGCCAGGTAATCCTCGAAGCTGCCGTAGCCACGGTTGCGCCAGTGGAACTGCACGTCGCTGCGCGTGAGCCAGCCTGCCTGCTCGAAGCTGGCGCGCTCGGCCTCGCTGATGAACAGCGCATGCGCGGAGGAATCTGCCTCTGGTCCGCAGCGGCCGGCCAGCGCCGTGATGAGCGCCTGCCGCAGTGGTTCGGGCGGCCGACCGGGCGCAGTGAGCAGTCGTGCCGCGTTCACCGGCGAGAAGGGCACGGCCACCACGCGCTTCGGATAGTAGGACAGGCCGCGCCGCTCATAGGCCTGGGCCCAGCCGAAATCGAAAACGAATTCGCCCCACGAATGCGACTTGCGATACACGGGTGCGGCGGCCTGCAGCACATCATCCTCGAACAGCGCCAGGTGCGCGGGCATCCAGCCGGTGCCGGGACCAACGCAGCCGTTGTGCTCCAGCGCGGCCAGGAATTCATGCCTCAGGAAGGGGCAGTCCGCACCTTCCAGTCGGTTCCAGTTCGCCGCAGGAATGGCATCGATACGGGAGAGTTCGCGGATTTCCACGCTGCAGGTTCGATTCGCGGCCGGGATCGGGTGAACGTATCATCGCCGGGATTGGCAAGGATTGGGGGGATCACATGCTGGTGCACGAGAGCAATTCCGGCGCCGTCCGGCTGAGGGGCATGGCCCTGTCGGCTGCGGCCACATTGGGCTGGCTGCTGGCCGCGGCGCCGGCCCCGGCGCAGACCCAGAGCGACATCACCCATCCCTGCGACCGCGCCTGCCTCACGCGCTTCATCGACACCTGGCTGGAAGCGCTGGTGGCCAACGATCCTTCCCGCGTGCCGCTGGCGCCAGGGGCAAAGGTCACGCTCAACGATGATGTGGTGGGGCTCGACAAGGTGTTCTGGGCGCCGGCCACCGCGGTGCAGGCGCGTGTGGACATTGCCAATCCGCGCTGGGGTGACACGGGCACGCAGGCCGTGATCAACAATGCCGACGGTTCGCAGTACCTGCACGTGTTCCGCCTCAAGGTGAAGGGCGGCCGCATCACCGAAGCCGAGGCGATGACAGTGCGCAATGTGGAGGAGGGCGGATTGTGGGATCCCTCCACGCTGCAGAAGCCCAACCTGAATTTCAACGTGCGCATCCGTCCGGCCGAGCAGGACTCGTATTACGACCTGGTTGCCGCGGCGGAGGGTTACTGGCGGGCCTTCAACACCAATGGCACGCCTGAATATCACCCGGCCGAATTCTGGCCGGGCGTGGTGCGGCTGGAGAATGGGTACCGCACCACCGACGTGGCCATGTTCGGCAGCACGCCGAAGACCGCGGCCGAGCAGTTCGACGGTGGTTTCCATGCGGGCCGCAACATCTGGGACATCCGCTATCCGGTGGTGGACGAGGAATACGGCGTGGTGCTGAGCTTCGCCCGCTTCGGCCTGAAGACCGGCTTCACGCCGCAGCGGCCCGCGCAGGCGGCCACGCGGCTGGTGGCGGAGTTCTTTGCCGTGCGCAAGGGCATCATCCACGATGTGCAGGCCGTGATGGTGAATCGCGACGAGGCGCTGCCCTCGGCGTGGACGCCCGACTACGGTCCCACGCGTGGCGGCTGGGCGCCCGTGGAATGCAACCGCGCCTGCCTCACCGGCCTCATCGACGACTACTACAAGGCGCTGCTGGCCAACGATGCGCGGGCGCTGCCCCAGGCGGCCCGCGCCCGCGTCACGCTCAATGGCGACGAAATGCCGCTGGCGCGCGCCTTCTACCCTGAGGCAAAGGCCGTGCGCTGGCGCTTCGATGCGGTGAACGAGAGACTGGGCGACACGGGTACGCAGGTGGTCTTCACCAACGAGGATGGCTCGGAAACCATGGAGATCGTGCGCCTGAAGGTGGCGCGCGGGGCCATCAGCGAGATCGAGATCCTCCGCTGCCACAAGGGCTGCGCGGGAGATGCCTGGTGGGGGCCGGAACAGCTGGACAAGGAACCGTCGGACTTCCTCAAGCTGCCCATTCCGCCGGCCGAGCGCGATTCCTACTACCAGCTGGCGGCGGTGGCCGATGGCTACTTCCGTGCCTTCCAGACCAATGGCACACCCGACTACCACCGCACCGACCTGCTGCCCGACACGCGCCGTTTCGAGAACGGCGCGCACTTCACGGGCACGGTGCGCAATGGCACTTATGCCACGGCGGCCGCGGGCTTCGATCGCGGGCAGTTCATTGGGCGCAACCTGTGGGATCGCCGCCATGCCGTGGTCGATGAGGAGCGCGGCATCGTGCTGACCATCCTGCGCTTCGGCAAGGTGGACGGGGTGCAGAACGCCTCTTCGGTGACGTCCTTCGACCGCATCGTGGGTGAGTTCTTCACCGTGAAGTCCGGCAAGATCCAGGAAGTGCAGGCCGTACTGGTGAACCGCAACGATGCCCAGCCCACCGGCTGGCCGACGCAGTGGTTCGGGCCCGGCAAGGGCGGGTGGAAGAACCTGCCGACCGGTCAGTAGCGCCGGCAGGAAAATGCCCAGCGGCGGGGACTACCCGCCGTGCGGCAGCGACTCCAGGTAACGGTCTGCGTCGAGCGCGGCCATGCAGCCGGAACCGGCCGAGGTGATGGCCTGGCGGTACACCGAATCGGCCACGTCACCGGCTGCGAACACGCCGGGAACGCTGGTGGCGGTGGCATTGCCATCGAGGCCGCTCTTCACCGTGAGGTAGCCGCCGCGCATCTCCAGCTGCCCTTCGAACAGCTGCGTATTGGGCGCATGGCCGATGGCGATGAACACGCCGGTGACAGGCAGCGTCTCGGTGGAGTTGCCATCGGTGGCGCGGATGCGCAGGCCCGTGACGCCATTCCCGTCGCCCAGCACTTCGTCCACGGCGTGGTTCCAGCGGATGTCGACCTTGCCTTCCTTCTGCCGGGCAAACAGCCGGTCCTGCAGGATCTTCTCGCTGCGCAGCTTGTCGCGCCGGTGCACCAGCGTGACGTGCGCGGCGATGTTGGAGAGATACAGCGCCTCTTCGACCGCGGTGTTGCCGCCGCCGATCACCGCCACGCGCTGGTTGCGGAAGAAGAAGCCGTCGCAGGTGGCGCAGGCGGAAACGCCCTTGCCCTTGAAGTTCTCCTCCGAGGGCAGGCCGAGGTACTTGGCGGCGGCACCTGTGGCGATGATCAGCGCATCGCAGGTGTAGCGGCCGGCATCACCTTCGAGCAGGAAGGGGCGCTGGGTGAGCTTCGCGGTGTGGATGTGGTCGTTCACCAGCCGCGTATTGAAACGCTGCGCATGGCGCAGCATGCGATCCATCAGGTCGGGGCCCAGCAGGCCCTCCACGTCGCCGGGCCAGTTGTCCACCTCGGTGGTGGTCATCAGCTGGCCGCCCTGTTCAAGCCCCGTGACCAGCAGGGGCGCGCGGTTTGCGCGTGCCGCATAGATCGCCGCGCTGTAGCCGGCAGGGCCGGAACCCAGCACGATCAGGGGGCTGTGGATGGTCTCGCTCATGTATAATTCACCTCTCGCGCCTATTGTGCCGTCCGGCGGCGCAACCTGCATGTGGTGCGACCCCATATGAACATGCATTTCCCGGAGAGCAGCAGGGTTTGAGCCAGTCCACTTCGCGGTCGGGTGGGGCGCGTTTCACCCAGGCGGTCGTCAAGGCGGTTCGCGAAAGCCTCGCCATCCTGCTGGCTGCGGTGGGCGTGGTGTTGCTGCTCGCGCTGGGCAGCTATGCGGCCGGTGATCCGGGCTGGTCCTATTCCGGCGATGGCGACCCGCCGCGCAACCTCATCGGCAGTTTCGGCGCCATGGTTGCCGATGTGCTGCTGTTCCTGTTCGGCCGACCGGCCTTCCTGCTGCCGGTGGTGCTGCTGGTGGCCGCGGTGCTGATCTTCCGCAATCGCGTAGAGGCACTGCAGCCGGCCAGCCGCGCCAACCTTGCCGTCCGCGTCGGCGGTTTCGTGCTGATGCTGGCTGCCAGCTGTGCGCTCACCGCGCTGCACTGGGAGGCCGGTGCGCTGCGCGCCTCCGCCGGCGGGGTGCTGGGGCAGGTGGTGGGCAATTCCCTGGCCGGCGGGCTGAAGATCCTGGGCGCCACGCTGGTGCTGCTGGCGGCCTGGATGGCCGGCCTGTCGCTGGCCTTCCATGTTTCCTGGCTCCAGGTCATCGACGGCATCGGCCACGGCTTCTGGCAGGGTGTGGCCTGGCTGAAGGGCTGGCGCACCACGCGTCGTGATGTAGCCGAGGGGCAGCAGCGCAAGCGCGTGCGCCACGAAGCCGTGCGCGAGGAGCAGGCGAAGAAGACCGTGCCGCGCGTGGCACCGGTGATCGAGAAACCTGCGCCGGTGGTGGAGAAGAGCGAGCGGGCGCAGAAGGAGCGCCAGGTCACGCTGTTCGATCCGCCCAAGTCCGGCGAGTTGCCGCCGATGAGCCTGCTCGATGATCCACCCGAACGTGTCGCGGCCTATTCGCCAGACGCGCTGGAAGCCATGTCGCGTCTAGTGGAGATCAAGCTGAAGGACTTCGGCGTCGAGGTCGAGGTGGTGGCGGTACATCCGGGGCCGGTGGTCACGCGCTTCGAGCTGCAGCCGGCGCCCGGCACCAAGGCCAGCCAGATCTCCGGCCTGGCAAAAGACCTCGCACGCGCCCTGTCGGCCATTTCGGTGCGCGTGGTGGAGGTCATCCCCGGCAAGCCGGTGGTGGGCCTGGAGATCCCGAACGAGAAGCGCGAGATGGTCACGCTGGGCGAGATCATCAAGTCGCGCGCCTACGAAGAAGTGCACTCGCCACTGGCGCTGGCGCTGGGCAAGGACATCGCCGGCATCCCGGTGGTGGCAGACCTCGCGCGCATGCCACACCTGCTGATTGCCGGCACCACTGGCTCGGGCAAGTCGGTGGGCATCAATGCCATGGTGCTCTCGCTGCTCTACAAGAGCACCGCCGAGCATGTGCGGCTGATCATGATCGACCCGAAGATGCTCGAGCTGTCGGTGTACGAGGGCATTCCGCACCTGCTGGCGCCGGTGGTCACCGACATGAAGCAGGCGGCCAATGCACTGCGCTGGGCGGTGGGCGAGATGGAACGGCGCTACAAGCTGATGTCTGCGCTGGGCGTGCGCAACCTCGCCGGCTACAACAAGAAGGTGCGCGACGCGAACGAGGCGGGCAAGCCCATCAAGGATCCGGTGATGATGCAGTACGCATCCAACGATCCCACCTTCGACCAGAGCCTGATCCAGGACCTGAAGCCGCTGCCCTATATCGTCGTGATCATCGATGAGCTGGCCGACCTGATGATGATCGTGGGCAAGAAGGTGGAAGAGCTGATCGCGCGCCTGGCACAGAAGGCGCGCGCCTCGGGGCTGCACCTGATCCTGGCCACGCAGCGTCCGTCGGTGGACGTGATCACCGGCCTCATCAAGGCCAA